>JABMRB010000470.1 GCA_013202865.1 Candidatus Nealsoniibacteriota bacterium
GCCTGGTCCTCGACGGCCGGGTTCCACCAGCGGTCGAAGAGGAAGACGTAATTAGCGAATTGCAGATTCAACCCCACGCTGCCGGCCCCGTAGCTCATCAGCATGACGTGCTTCGTGTCGTCGTCGCGGAAGCGGTTGATCACGGCGTCGCGGCGCTTCGGCGGCACCTTGCCGTGATATTCCAGCGGACCGAACGGGCGGACATGGCGGGCAAGCGTCCGCAGGGTCTCGACCCACTGGCTGAAGACGATCGCCTTGCCGCCGCTGTCGGCGATTTCCTCCAGATCGGCCGTCAGGCGTTCGAGCTTTGAACTGGTCCCGGTGGCGGGGTCGAAGTTGCAGATCTGCTTCAGCCGCAGCACCAACTCGAAAATGTGTTGGATCGTGGCCGAGCCCCCCATCTCCGTCAGTCGCAACACGCCGTCGCTCTCGGCCAGCCGGTAGCTTTCGCGCTGCCCGGCTGACAGGTCCATCTCGGCGTCGCGGAACATCTTAGGCGGCAGGTCGGTGAGCACCTCGTCCTTGGTCCGCCGCAGGACGTGGTCGGCGATGGTCCGGCCCATCCGTCGCGGCTTCATGTCGGGCGAGAGAAAGCCGGGGGCAAGGAACTCGAAGATCCCCACGAGGTCGTCCGCCGAGTTCTCCACCGGCGTGCCGGTCAGGGCCCAGCTTCGACGTCGGGAGATCGACCGGACCACCTGACTGGTCGTGCCCGTGCGGTTCTTGATCCGTTGCGATTCGTCCAGCACGACCAAATCGAACCGAACCGACGGCCAGCCTTCCTCGTCACAGCGGCGTAACAACTCGCGGTCGCGGCAGAGCAACTCGTAATTGGCGATCCGCACCGGGACGTCGGGCAATTGCCACTGCCAGGTCCGCTTCGTTTGCGGCCCTTCGATGACCGACACGGGCACTTCCGGTGCCCAGAGCTCGAACTCCCGTTGCCAGTTGGTTACCAGCGGCTTGGGGCAGACCAGCAACACGGTCTTGATCTCGCTGCAACGCAGCAGCAGTCGGACGGTCGTGATCGCTTGCATCGTTTTGCCGAGTCCCATCTCGTCGGCCAGGATCGCCGCGTGACGCGGATAGAGGAACGCGATCCCCTCAAACTGGAACGGAAACGGATGGAAAGGAAACGCCATGCTGCGCTCGGCAAGGAGCGATTGCAACGACGGCTGCAAGAGGTAGTGCAACCGGTCTTCCAGCTTGATCACGTCGCCGGGCGGTGTGATGCGGGTCGAACCGCCTGATGGTTTCGTCGCCAGCGAAGGACCGGTCAGCGAAGGAGCCTGCCGACGGTTGTCGTCGCCGATGTCGATCTCGTTGGGCTCCGGGAAGATGAAACTCCGCGCGCGGACGACCGGTGCGACAATCGGCACGGAGACCACCGGCGTTGCCGGTGCGCTGGGCCACGCCGAGCGAACTTCCAACGGCGGCGGGGCCAGGGCGGACTGCCACCGGGCCACCGCGGCGCTGTCGAGCGACGCAATCGTGCCGAATTGCAGGTCGACGCTCGTCGTATCCGGTGGCAGCGGGGCGTGCCAACTGAGGCCGTCGTGGGAGAATTGGCCGGACGGGAATTGGCCGGACATGGCGGTCACCGTGCGGCCTGCTGGGCTTCTTCGATCGCCTCGCGAATTCGCCCAAACGGCTCCGACAGGTCGAGCGACTCGACCAATTCGCCGAATTGCTCGGTAATCGTGCGGCGGTCGTCGTCGGCCTGCTCGGAGACAGCCAACCGGTTTCGGCCGAGTCGGAAGGTCGTCAAACGGCCGCCACTCGCGTCGAAACGGACCGCGTCGAAACCGCCGGGATGAGCCCCGTCGAGCCGCAGAATCCGGCTTGGTTCGTCGTCCGCGTCGTCATTGCCCGGGCCGTCATCACCTGGCAAGACCAAGAGTACCGGGGCTGAGATGTGCTGACGAACGGTCAAGGCGGGTGGGCAGTCGGTGCAAATAAATTCTGGCGACTTTTTGGATTTTTCGAGCAGCGTGCGACCGATCTGCTCGCCATAGAGAAACGACTGGAGCGTGGGCCCGTAGAGAATCTCCTGGGCTCGATTTGGCTTGATCGGGGCCGTGCAATGGAATTCCAGCGGCTGGGCCGCCGCATTGAGTACCAGATAGCCCCCAAAGAGTCCATGCTGCGGGTGTTCTAAAACGGTGAGGAACCCCAGATTGGGTTTCGACTTGCGATGATCTTCGGCCATTAAAGCTTCCTATTCGACTTGCGTACCCTGCGTTGCCTATTTTAACCCAGCATTCACGGACGGCGCGCAACACCTCCAAGTGAATCGGGTCGTGAGCGTTCGGGCCTTTAGCGCGGAGGTTGAGGAATCTGTCGGTTCGGAAGATAGGCGAGTTGCTCTTGCATGTAGCCCGCCGTGAATACACGGCGGGGATGTGCGGGGTGCGCGGCCCCCGGGTGTGTTCACCCGGGGCTAAATAGGGGATTCTTATATTTAGCCCGCTGTGAATACACGGCGGGAATGTGTGCGGCCCCCGGGTGTGTTCACCCGGGGCTAAATCTGGTTTGACACCGATCGGGGGGGAGAAAATGGTCGGGCTCAACGAAAAGTGGGCTGTGGCGCTCGACTTCTTGTTGGTCGGCTGTCTATACTAGAAGGTGAAAGGAATAAAGCAGCATGAGCCAAGACCAGCCCCGTTCTCGTCCGCCGTTGTACAGCCAGATCGACGTGGCCCAAGCCGGGTACACGCCGCCCGTGGGCGGTGGCAATGCCCAAATCGAGCAGACTCTGTTGTTACGACAGATGCTTGCTGCCCAGGATCGGCAGAACGAACTGATGGAGGAGTTGGTCAACTTCCTGGGCAATGCTCAGAAGCAGCGTGCCAACGAGTTGGGGCAATGGAAGCAGGCCAATCCCGGTCTGGCTCGTCGTTGCCGGCACGCTGCCGAGACGTTGGGTAAGATCCAGACCGAGTTTCTCGAGGGTATTACCCAGGAGATCGACGACAACGCCGACTCGTTGTTGGACGGCGAGTTCATGCTCAACGAATTCGTCGACCGGTTCGGGCCGCGAATGGCCCATCTCAACGGGCTGCTGCAAGTCCTCTCCCAACTTAGCGCCACGCCCAGCCCGACGAATACGCCTAACTCGCCGTAGGAGATGGTAGACTACGGAATGCTCGCTGAACGACTGCATCGTCGATCTTTCCTGTGCGCCGTCGCGACCCTCGGCCTGACGTGCGCAGGCTGTGTTCTCTACGCAGCCACCGCCGACGAACAAGCCGCCGAACAAGCCGACGAACAAGCCGACACGTGGCCCATGTTCCGCGGCGACCCGGCCGGCAGCGGCGTTGCCCGGGGGAAGCTGCCCGATCAACTCGAACTGGCGTGGACGTTCTCCGTCGAGCGCGGTGGATTCGAGTCGACCGCGGCAATCGCCGACGGCACGGTCTACGCCGGCTGTCTCGACGGCAATCTCTACGCGATCGATCTGGCCGACGGGAAGAAGCGTTGGGAGTTCGCCACGGAGCTGGGCTTCACGGCCTCGGCTGCGGTTCGCAAGGGCCGGGTTTACATCGGCGACAGCGACGGGACGTTCTACTGCATCGACGCCAAGACCGGCAAGAAGGTGTGGGACTTTACGACCGAGGCCGAGATCAACTCCAGCGCCAACTTCTACAAAGACAACGTGTTGTTCGGCTCCCAGGAGGGTATCCTCCATTGCCTCAACGCCGAGACGGGCAAAAAGGTTTGGGCCTACGAGAGCCAGGACATGATCCAATGCAGTCCGACCGTCATCGGCGATCGGGCGTTCGTGGCCGGTTGCGACGCGCGGCTGCACGTGGTCGATCTGACCGTGGGCAAGCGCGCCGGCGACGTGGATCTTGGCCAGCCCACGCTCTGCACACCGTCCATCCGCGGTAAGATGGCTTACGTTGGCACCATCGGAAGCGAGCTGCTGGCCGTCGATTGGCAACAGGCCAAGGTCGTCTGGAAATACGAAGGTCGCAGCGAGTTCCGCTCTTCGGCAGCGGTTACGGCCGAGGCGGTGATCGTCGGCTCGCGCGACCGGCAACTGCACGCACTCAATATCGCCGACGGCAAACTGCTCTGGCGATTCCCCACCGAGCGGATGATCGACGGGTCGCCGGTGGTGGTCGGCGGGCGAGTCTTCTTCGGCTCCGGCGACGGGTTCCTGTATGGGTTGGACCTCAAGACGGGCAAGCAGGTGTGGCGCTACGAGGCCGGCGGCGGGATCGTTGCGTCGCCCGCCGTGGCCGCCGGTCGGCTGGTGATCGGCACCGATGACGGCGATTTGTACTGTTTTGGCCGGAAGAAGTAGGGTGCGTGAAACGCACCACAACATCGGCCAAAGGTGCGTTGCACGCACCCTACATGGTGTGCCAACGACTGTTTGAGACGGGTACTCTGAAGAAAACGCCATGGCAAAACACATCACGGTAGTGCTTTCTGAATGCAAACGCGACGAGCCGGACCTGGAATCCGTCGAACGGAAGATCGCCGCGGCCCTGGAGAACCGCCCGGGCGTCAGTGTGGCCTTGTTGCCGCACTTGTACGATCTGGCCGTCGACGGGCCGGGCGTGGAGTTTCTGCGAAAAGTCGACGGCGACCTGATCGTGGCCGCGCCGCTCTATGCCCGAACGATCTACTGGCTGCTCGACGCCGCGGAAGTGACGGGCCGCCGGTCGCGGTCGTCGTTCGATACGGACGAAGAGACCGAGGCGTGGTCGGCCGAGCGGGATGACGAGGTGTCCGACCGCACGATTTGGTGTCTCGACGTCCGGCCACACCGGCAGACCGAAGAGGCGTTGTTGGACGAGATCGAGCGGATCGTGGCCGGTCGCGACGCTGTGCCGCCGGCAGCGAAGGACGCTGTGCCGCCGGCAGCGAGGGACGC
>JABMRB010000471.1 GCA_013202865.1 Candidatus Nealsoniibacteriota bacterium
CAAACAAACAGCGACGTGGCCTCACCCCTGGAGAGTCACCATCCATACCACGGGCCTGTGGACTGTTGCCTGTCGATGTGACCTCTGCGGTACCTCTGGGGTCAGCGTAACCTTATATCTTGTGCTGCACGTTGTTCTGTTTTATGAGTATGCTCAGGCTTTCGGTTAAACGCCTTTTGCTACTATGGCGTCACTATACTGTCATTCGGCCCATTATGATGCGGCTCGGGCGGTGAGTTTCTCTGGCTCAAGCACTGCTAGTCCCTGTCTTACGATCTGATAGAATTCGGGGTCTGCGATCAGTTTTCTATCGACGGCACCAACGTTGGCGGGTGACTTCATGGCTTCGACGGCTTTCCTGACACTCTTGAGATCTATTTCCGCGAAGCACTCGTGCATTGCTTTTCCGGCAAATACTATACGGCAGTATTCGGGGTTGCTGAGGTTTTCGGCGTAGAAGGCTTGTGCGGGCAGCTGGTCCAGTTGTCTGGCCAAGTTGCTGTTTCCGGTTGTTCGTCGCTGCCTGCGCTTGAAGTCACGGAAACCGATTTCGCATATGTTGTTTGTTCTGGGCAATATGATGATGCTACCACGGACTTTGATGATGGGGTCGAGTCTGTCGGCATAGCTCTCCATCATTCGTCGGATGGTGCGCCATGCTTTTCTGTCGCCTGTGCAAAGCGTCTTTCTCGCGCACATCCGCTGAGCCTTGTTGCGCAGAGCTGCCAGCTTTTTGCAGATGTCTTCGGGGGGCGGCGCATCTTCCAGTAGTCCCCAGTTCAGGGGAGCTTTGGCGTTCTCGTGGGTCGGCTGCAAAATATCGCGCATCTGCTGGAACATGCCGTTGAGTTTCATCAGCCTCGGATTGCCTCGTTGCACAATGCCGGGAGCGGTGTAGTGGTTCAGAGCGGTATTCAGATCAACGAGGGCTTTGTGCGTCGGTTTCTCGATTGACCCGCCCCGACGCAATGCGAGGAAGATCGATTGGGTCCCCGCAGCGCCTGAGCAGTGCGGCTATATCCTGCCAATGCTCGCTACGGATCTTGGCGGCCAGAAGCACGTTTTCAGTTACTCCTTCCCGAAGGGTGAAGTGGCACCAGTGTCCTCCTTCGCGCGTGCCCGACAGAACGCCCAGAACAAGCATCAGCGTCAAGAGCCCCCTTTCCTGGCGATCTCGAAGCGCTCGAACAGTTCTCCGACCTGCTCGGTGCAAGTTCGGCAACCCCGCCGCAAGAGCGACAGCGCCACGCTCTTGGCGTTGAACTGAGGATGGCGCAGGCAGGTCAACAGCACACTGACCAATAGCTGCAAATCCTCCCGGCTCTCCTCGGCAAGCTGTTCCACCAGTGTCTGCCGGGCCTTGCCTTTCTCTGCGTTCTGCAACGCGCTATGTCGGCGAGCGAGTTGCTGTGCTGCGACCTGCTCGTCCGCGGCCACATAGACGTACTCCCGCGGCTTGCCCTTGCGTTGAAGGCGTCCCTCCCGGACCAATCTCAAAACCTGCATGGCCACATCCACTTTCATGACGTCGTGAAGGTGGGTAAGGGACATGCCCGCTTCACTTCTCATGACCAGCCGTACGATTGCGGCCAACTGGCCTCCGTCGCGAAAGAACACTATCCCCCTCAGCTCACAGAAGCCAAGGCTGTCAAACCGGCACATCTCCGGCAACGCGCAAAACGCCTTGTTGTGGTTGACACTTCTGCGGCCCCCGTGTCGGCGCATCAGGCGCCACACGGTCGCACGGTTCACCCCCAACGTCTCGCGGACACACGCGACCTTCACTGGCCTGCCGCTGCTGAACAGCGCCCGGAACTCTTCGCTCGTTACACGCCTGCGTTTTGTGTGCTGCATAGATCCTCCTGGCCACTTGCCCGTAAAACTGATAGATACACTATATAGTATAATGCCACTTTGAGAAGATATTTACCAGAGAGCGCTGCTTTCGGAGACAAAAAAAAGGGCGGCGAAATGAACTCGCCGCATAAAAAACAAAAGCCAGCACGCTTACCAGTATCCTAATTCGTTAGTAACCAAGTCGTTGCAAATGCCACAATTCTGACGCCATAGACGTTTTGGCACTTCTTGAAACTGCCTAGGCGGTGGTCTATGGTTACCGGTAGAAATTGACCGACATTGGACAACGGAGGCAGCGGGATGACGCGACGAAAGCGGGGATTCGGGGTTGGCGGCGCATGTTGTCACATCACTCAACGCTGCATCAACGGCGAGTTTCTCCTTAAATTCAAATGTGA
>JABMRB010000472.1 GCA_013202865.1 Candidatus Nealsoniibacteriota bacterium
ACGGGGCAGGCCGTGCTGGACGAGTTGGAGCAGGAACTGGAGTAGGGTGCGTGCAACGCACCGATACCGGATGTTGTGGTGCGTTTCACGCACCCTACAAAGCGGAGGGTGGTCATGCACAGAGACGGATACGACCGGCGAGCGTTTCTCCGCAAGATAGGGATCGTGGCAGCGGCTTGGCTGCTGCCGTGTATCGTCGGTGCGGCCCAGCAGCCGGGCAGTCTCAATATCGTCCTCTTCGTTGCCGACGACCACGGCTGGGCCGACTCGGGGGCTTACGGCGATCGGCACGTCAAGACACCCCATATCGACCGGCTGGCCAAGGAGGCGATGCGGTTCACCCGCGCGTTTGCCGCGTCGCCGTTGTGCAGTCCGTCGCGGTGTGTGATTGCCACCGGCCTGATGCCGCACCGCAACGGCGGGCATAAGTTCGGCACGCCGATCACAACGGACGTCCCTACGATGTCGCAACACTTCAAGCGGCTGGGTTATTACACGGCCCACTTTGGGAAGTTTCACCATGCGCCTGCCAAGCGGTTTCCGTACGATCTCGTCGACAAGGATGAGAACCGGGCCGCGAAGTTCATTGCGCAATACGACGGCGAAAGGCCGCTGCTGTTGGTCGTTTGCACCCATCCGCCGCATACGCCTTGGGTCGAGAACGAGAGCTACGATCCGTCGACGTTCGTGCTGCCGCCGAATTTTGTCGACACGCCCGAAACGCGCCAGGATCGGGCCGACTACTACAGCGACGTCACGCTGATGGACCGTACCCTCGGCGACGTGCTGCAAGCCATCGAGCGGAGCGGCTTGCAGGACCATTCCCTCTTGGTCTACACGTCCGACCAGGGCTCTAACTGGCCCTTCTCGAAGTGGTGCGTTTACGACGGCGGGCTCCGCGTCCCGTTGATCGTTCGCTGGCCCGGCCGGGTTGCCAAGGGAAGCGTCAGCGACGCGATGGTAAGTCTGGCGGATCTGTTGCCCACGCTGATCGAAGCGGCCGCCGGCGATCCGCCCGCGGATATCGACGGGCGGAGCTTTCTGCCCGTGCTGACGGGCAATTCCGACGCGCATCGCACCGTCGTATTCGGAACGCATACGGGCAACGACAACGGCGGGCCGGGGATCGCCAATCACTGCCCCGCGCGAACCATCCGCACGGCCACGCATCGCTACATCTTCAATCTTTCCCCGGAGACTACGTTTACTACGCACATTACCGGATGCAAGAAGGGAGCCCACTACCTGCCGCACTGGGATTCGTGGGTCGCGCGGGCCAAGACGGACGAGGCGGCCGCGCGAATCGTACATGCCTATCAGCATCGTCCCCGCGAGGAGTTGTACGACGTCGTCAACGACCCACACGAAATGAACAACCTTGCCGGCCGGCCGGAGTGTGCCGACGTGCAAGCATCGCTGCGTAAGCAACTTGTACAATGGTGCCAACGGCAAGGCGATCCGGTCGCCGTGAAAGCGTTGAGCGTTGAACTCGAACATCAAATACTCCCCAAACTTTGAGGAACTCTCATGAGCGAAGCCGAAGTGCCGCAAACCCCCGAACACCCGCCGCAGGAACTCAAGGCCGCGATGAAAGCCTTTCGCAAGCGGTTGAAGCTGACCTGCCTGGACGACCAATCGCGGATCGGCGTGGGCCCGATGAGCAGCGGCCGAGCGTCGGGGATCGTCGGGATCACGCCGCCGGACCAGTTCCCCGACAGCGTCTGGGAAGAGTTAGCCCGGCAAGGCAGACTCCGCGACATCGGCGACGGGCAATACGAGTTGCTTTGAGCCGTTTGCCGTCCACGTAGAGTGATTACCACGGAGGCACGGAGGACACGGAGAAGAGGGAGAGGAAGAAGCAGAGACAACCAGTTCGAGAGGATGAGAAAATGTTTTTTTGCACGATCTCCTATCGGGCGATATCCAGAAGACCCCTTGCCCTGCTGCTGGTTGGCCTCGCCGTATGTGTGGCGTTTGTAATCTATGTTGTGCCTATGTTTTACGGCACCGGCAGATGGGAACACTACCGTTCTGGTGGGAGCTTCATTGGTGGCTCGCCATCGATGTCGCCGGACGGGTCGACCATTGTGTATGCCTCACCTAGATCGGGTCATGGCGACATCTACCGAGTCAACCGCGATGGATCGAATACTCTAAGACTCACCGCCAATCCTGACTGTGAGGCCGATCCCCGATACTCTCCGGACGGGTCCAAGATTGTCTTTGTTCGAGAAGAGGACAACGTGGGCCATGTCTGGATCATGAATGCGGATGGATCAGGTCAGCAACAGCTCACCAACGACCCTGGAGATGACAACACCCCGTCATTTTCGACAGATGGTACTCAAATCGTATTCATGCGTTACGTGCGGCGCTCGAGATTCGAGGACCATTCAGGACGGAATGCGGAAATCTACACGATCAATTCGGATGGAATGGGGGAGACGCGGCTGACCAACAACCAGGACTCGGACGGCCCAGCGTCGTTTTCGCCGGCGGGCGACCATCTTGTCTTCGGCAAGACTGTCTCCGACATGTACGGAAATGTGCAGGATGAGATCTGGCTTATGGACAAGGATGGGCGAAACGCCACGCGTCTGGGGTTAGGCTCGTGGCCATCTTTCTCACCTGATAGGGAACACATAATGTTTCTCGACGATCGGACGGCCGATTTCCAGTACGACATATACTGCATGGACTCCATGGGAGGAAATGTATCGCAGATAACCAGTACAGGTGGATACAAGTCTGATCCGAGCTATTGCATGGGTGGCGACTGCGTCATCTTTCTCGATGAGCCTCAAGCACGAGGCGTAGGCATGGTCACCATTGTCAGGCTAAACGATCGAACTGTTGAAAAGGTTGCGAACACTGAATAGTGAAGTGATGGGGTCAGGCCGGGATCAGGGATTAAGACTTGAGGCAGCGCGAGGGATGTGGCTCGAAAATACGGATGGAAGACGCCGGAGCGATCTGATACCTTAGTACACGTACCGCTCTCGCCGTACGCCGCCGCTCTTTGACAATCGAATAGACCACGCGACGACGCCTGAGAGTTTGTGCATCAATGGTACGATGGGCCTCCGAGCCCGTCGCGTCCGTGCGGTTTCAAACTTCGCGACGGGCGCGGAGGCCCATCGTACTGTCGCTTCGTCTCGGCGGAGCGAGACGGCTACTATCCAAAGACTCCACGAGCGAATCCGGGCTGTCGAATTGTTTCCGTTTGTTTCCCCGAAATCAAGAAAAAGTGGGGAACATTGCCGTAACCTCAACGACGAAAACACTTTACGCGAATACAAAACGGAACGAATGTATACGCTACACCAAGACGAGTCAAGGGCCCGATCCGCCTCGCAACTCGTGTCACAGCAACGACTTATGCCGATACCCGACCGGCCCGGGCGATGGTCGGCTAGGCTAGGGGCGGGGAAAGGTTCGGTTTGTGCCGGTCGTCGACACCATCGCCGCCGACGTAACCCACAGCCACACAATGCCTTACGACAATCCACCAAACCCAGCCACGACCAATTGTTTCCCTTCGACCGCAAAAACCGGGAAACAATAGACTCCCCACTCCCCACTCCCCACACCTCACCTCAATGC
>JABMRB010000473.1 GCA_013202865.1 Candidatus Nealsoniibacteriota bacterium
ACTTCACACCGGTCATCTTCTTCTGGGCCTGTTCGGTCCTCTTGTACGCGCCGCCGACGACCGCACCGAAGATGGCGGCCCCCAGGGCACACGTTTGGGCCGAGCGACTGATCTTCATGGGCCGGTTGCACACGTCGGCGTAGATCTGCATCACGAACGGGTTCTTCTCGGCGATGCCGCCGCAGTTGACCACTTCCTTGACCGCCACGCCGTACTCTTCGAGTCGCTTGATGATCGTCAACGCGCCGAAGGCCGTCGCCTCGACCAATGCCCGGTAGATTTCCGGCGCGGTCGTGTGCAACGTCTGGCCCAGCAGCAGCCCGGTCAACAGTGGGTCGACGAGGATCGTACGGTTGCCGTTGTTCCAATCGAGCGCCAGCAGCCCGCTCTGGCCGGGCAGCAGTTTGTCTGCCGCACGGGTGAGGTTGACGTGCGGGTCGCCCTTGGCCGTGTATTGCGACGGGGCTAGATGGGAGGCGAACCAGTTGAAGATGTCGCCCACGGCCGACTGCCCCGCCTCGAGCCCGTACATGCCGGGGATGATCGAGCCGGGTACGATGCCGCACAGTCCCGGGACGTCGGCCAGCGGCTTGTCCATCGGGGCAACCATCATGTCGCACGTGCTCGTGCCGATGATTTTCACCAGCGTGCCCGGCTTGATTCCGGCGCCGACGGCCCCCATGTGCGCATCGAATGCGCCGACCGCCACTGGCACACCGGCGGGTAGGCCCACCTTGGCGGCCACCTCGGCGGTCAACTCACCCGCCTTGCGGTCCGACGGCACGGCCTGCGGGGCGTAGCGGTCGCGAATCGCTGCCAGATCGGAGTCCAATCCGCCCAGGAACTGTTTCTTAGGCAGCCCACCCCACTGGTCGTTGTACATCGCCTTGTGCCCGGCTGCACAAATCCCGCGGGGCATCGTGTGCGGATCGAGGTTGCCGGTAACGAACCCGGGCACGAAGTCGGCCAACTCGACCCAGGCGTACGCGGCCTTGAACACCTCAGGTGCCGACCGCTTGCAATGCAACAGTTTCGACCAATACCATTCGCTGCTGTACGTGCCGCCACACTTCTTCAGATAGCCGTCGCGATGCCGGGCGGCGCGTTCGGTGATCTCGGCGGCCTCGGCATGGCCCGTGTGGTCCTTCCACAGCCACGCGTGTGCAGCGAGGTTCTTCTTGAAACCGGGCTTCATCGCCAGCGGCATGCCTTCGCGGTCGACGGGGATCGGCGTCGAGCCGGTCGTGTCGACCCCGATGCCGATCACGCACTCCGGCCGAAAGCCCCCTTTCCGCTTGGCCGCGGCAACCGCCTTGCGCACGGAGACGTAAAAACCCTCGATGTAGTCGGCCGGGTTCTGCCGGGCGAGATTCGGATCCTTGCCGTCGAGCAGGATTCCGGCATCGCCGCTGGGGTAGTCGTAAACGTGCGTGCCAACCTCGGTCCCGTCGGCCACGCTGACCACCAACGCCCGAACGCTGTTCGTGCCGTAATCGACCCCGATAGCGAATTGGTCGGTTTTGTTCTTTGCCATCTTGTGTTATCCCTCCATTTTCACGCGCGAGACGAGGCTAAGAGAGGCTCGCGATGTGGACCACTTTATCGGGGACGCCCGACCTTGGCAAGCGTCACCACCATGGACCAGCCTAACCGACCGACGGAACACCCCGCAAGTCACTATCGCGCAGAAATATGTCGCATTTGCGCAATACGGCTTCAGTCCCACGACCGATCGCAGTAGACTGTGCAAGTGGCCGCTTGCGGCTTCGCAGTTTTTCGTACGACATTGCGAAGCCGCAAGCGGCAAAAAGGACTATCTCGGAGAACCGGCCGTGGAACCAGTGCCCAAAGTAGCGTTGCTGATCGAGACGGCTCGGGGCTACGGCCGCGATCTCTTGCGGGGGATTGTCCGCTACAGCCGGCTGCACGGGCCGTGGTCGTTTTACATCACGCCGGGCGATTTCCATCAGGCCGTGCCTAAAATGGAGCAATGGGGCGGCACCGGCATCATCGCCCGAGTCGAGACACCGAAAGTGGCCGACGCGATCCTCGCCACCGGGCTGCCGGTTGTCGCGCTGGATCTCTCCGAGCAGCAGCTTTCGCCGGAGAGTCCCTTATCCGGGCTTTGCGAGATTGTCTCCGACTCGCACCACGCGGCCCGGATGACGGCCGAGCACTTGCTGGACCGGGGTTTCCGTCACTATGCGTTTGTGGGTGTACCAGGCCGAATCTGGTCGCAACGTCGCCGGGAGAGCTTCTGCGACCGGTTGGGTGAGGACGGTTTCGAGCCGCACGTCTACCAGTCGCCCAAGCGAAAACGCGATCGCGAGTGGGGTCGCGAGCAGACGATCATGGCCGACTGGCTCCGCACGTTGCCTAAACCGATCGGTCTGATGGCTTGCAACGACGACCGCGGCCGCGAGGTATTGGAGGCCTGTCGTGCGGCCAACATGCAAGTGCCCGAGGAGATTGCCGTCATCGGGGTGGACAACGATTCGCTGTTGTGCGATCTGTCCGATCCGCCCCTGTCGAGCGTGGCGCTGAACGCGGAGCGTGGCGGTTTCGAGGCGGCGGCGTTATTGGATCGCTTGATGCGCGGAGAAATCGAAGATCCCCGGCAGATCGTGGTCGAACCGCTGCACGTAGTCACGCGCCACTCGACCGACGTGATCGCCCTGGACGATCGCGAGGTAGCCAAGGCGCTGCGGTTGATTCGTGCGGGCGCGAACCGGCCGATCCAGGTAGACGACGTCGTGGCCACGGTGGGGCTCTCCCGTCGCACGTTAGAGATCCGTTTTCAACGGGCGTTGGGCCGTTCGATCCATGCCGAGATTCAGCGAGTCCGCCTGGAACGTGCCAAGCGGCTGCTACTGGAGACCGAGTTGCCGATCCCCAAGATCGCCGAAGTTTCCGGATTCGCGACGGCCAGCTATTTTGCCCAGGCGTTTCGCCAGGAGTTCGATACGACACCGGCCCGGTATCGCCGCGAGCATCGATGATCAAGGTTTGTAGTGACCCGATTTATCGGGTCTTGGCGGCTAGAACCGCATGAATGCGGTCACTACAAACCATCCACGAACGATCCGCGTCACTCCTCTTGCGGTTCCGCGTCGCCCAGCACACGTCTCGTCTGCCGGGGATCGATCCAGGGCAGAATGGCAACCACCGCAATCTGCAACACGCCGATGCAGAAGAAGACCAAGCCGACGCTCATCAACTCCCGTAGCGGACCGGCCAACGCCTTTCCGATCCCTTGCGACAGGTTCAGCAACGCCATGTAGGCCGTGAACTGCGTGGCGGCCACCATCGGCCAGGATACCCCCATGAACAGAGCGAAAAGCGAAACGGTCAAGACGGCGAGCAGTATCTCTTGAACGATGAGGAAAGCGACGACAAAGCTCTTGTCGGCCCAGTACGGTTCGGCCAGGCTGAAGCCGATCCACGCGATTCCCGTCAGGACCGTGGCAATCGCGGCCAGACGTCGGGCCCCGACGCGATCGGCCAGGAACCCGCCCGCCATCGAGCCCGCCAGACCACACCAGACCACGTACCCGCCGTTGACATCCGTGAATTCCCCCATGGTCCATCCGAGCCGCTGAATCAGGAGCACAACGACCACAGTCACGGAGACGCCCGTGCCGATATTCACCACCAACGCCAGCACACCGGCCAGCAAACCGCTACGAAGCGAGAAGGCCTTGAACAGCCAACCGAAGACCTGGTCGATCGATCTTTCGGACCGGCCCTGCTGCGGTGCCATGCTTCGGCCCTTCGTCCAAGGTAGCAATCGTTCGCCGGGGCGTTCTCGCAGCAGCAAGGGAAAGAGCATGATCACAAGCAGGATCGCCACCTGGACGACCATCGCCGTGCGGAGATTAAAAACTGTCAGCAGCTTCCCCATGCAGGCCCCGCCGATAAACGTGCCGAAGTAGCTCGATCCGTACATCAGCCCGTTGGCCTTGCCGCGTTCCTCCTCCTCGAGCAGGTCGACGGCCAGGGCGTCGACCGACACGTCCTGTAACGACCCGAAGATATTGTGGATGTAGACCATCACGCAGAGCGTCGTCAGGCCGAGAACCAAGTCCGGGATCGCGATCATGGTTGCGATGGTCGACGCCATAAGCATCTGTGCTAGCAGGATCCACGGCCGCCGACGCCCCATCGGCAGAAATCCAAACCGATCGATGATCGGCCCCCAGCACCACTTCATCGCCCACGGCAGGCTAACCATGAGCCCGACCGTGCCGATCACGTGCTCATCCATGTCCCGATTCGACAGATACGCCGCCAGCGTAATCGTAACAAACCCGAACGGCATCCCCTGCGACACATACAGAGCACAGAGTGTGAGCAGGCGAAGGCGGGGGTTGTCGGTAAGGTTCATAGGTGCCGGTCGTGGTGCAGGCGCGGTCGCCTGCGTCGCAACGGGGGAGCAGTCCGTTGATCGTGGTGTAGGCGTCTCGCCCGCACTATACCACAGCCGAGACGCCCGTGGCCACGACCTGCCGACCACAGGCGAGACGCCTGTGCCACGACGCGTTGCGGGATAGTCGTTGTAACTCGTTGCGCACCAACGGGTTACGGAAATCCTGATTCTCGTGAACCGTTTCCCGTCCGGTCGCGTAGAATAACCACACACGCCGACGCCCGTCCTGTTTCTCCCCCAGGGCGAGCGGCAGCGTGGCCAGAACACGAACACTGCCTCCGCCGCCGGGTAGCCCACTCTCTCCAGCTACCCGGCGGCATCTTTTTTGACAATGGCGGTGGCCCGGAGAGGCTTGCGTTCCCCCTTCACATTGACTAGAATGGGGGATTGGAGATTGAAGTTCCTGTACCGAGGCAGCGCTCTTACGCATCCCGAACCGACCGGCCAAGGTGATCCGTCACCTGTGGCGGTGGCTCTCCGCGGATGCTGTTTATCGACTCCTTAGTTAGCTGGGGTCGGTTTCCCGTGATTTGCATTTGTGGTAATTGGTTGTCTCTAACTTGATTGGGAGGATAATACGATGAGCAAAAGAACATCTCTCCGTGCGGCCGTCGGATTGTTGACGTTATGGTTTGTATGTGTGGCGTCGTCCGCGGCGGCGATGCCGGCCGGGATGGTGGGGCCTTGGGATGCGGTCCAACAGGTTTCCGAGAGTCAGTATCGGACCTACCAGGTGACTATCCAGGACATGGGCCTCGGGCTTTACGGTGGGCCCGCCTACGACCAGGGCTACCGTAACCGATACAACACCGGCGGCTCGGCCACCGCTAGCCTGGGGTTCCAGGAGGCCACGCTGTACCTGACCGACCAGTTCGACGCCATGGGGCTCGATGTCTCCACCCAGGGCGATTATGCCAACGTGGTCGGCGAACTAACCGGGACCGAGACCCCGGAGAACATCTTCATCGTTGCCGGACACTACGATCACCCCCAGGCCGACTTCACCGCCCCGGGCGGCGACGACAACGCCTCGGGCACGGCCGGCGTGCTGGAGGCCGCCAGAGTGCTCAGCCCCTATCGCTTCGAGTCGACGATCCGATTCATCGCCTTCGGCGGCGAGGAGGGTTGGATGTTGGGGGCTAAAGACTATCTCAGCAAGGTGGTCCAGCCCAACAATGAGAACGTCGTCGGGATGCTGAACATGGACATGATCCTCCGGCCCGGCTGGGACAGCGATCCGAACGCCGTGATTGACCTGGACGTGTCGACCGGCGCGTCGCCGGCCTGCCAGGCCTGGGCCTCGAAGTACATGATCGCCGGTGCAACCTATGCCCCGTCGCTGGTCTTTGATTCTCGCAATCCACAGACCGATGACTGGTATCCGGGCGATCAGGGGCCGTTTATCGAATTAGGCTATCCCGGGCTGATGATCGCCGAGAACAACGCCCAGGAGATCTGGTACCTGGGCGCCCACGACTACTACCACACGGCCGGCGACGCCACCGATCGGGGTGCCAACGATCCGGACAACGGTAGCGGTGTCGTCTACGACTATCCTTTTGCCACCGACGTGGTCCGCACGACCGTGGGGATGATCGCCGAGGAGGCCCGGATCGTGCCCGAGCCGGGAACGTCTGTGATGCTGCTGGGAGCCGTGGCCGGGATGATCGCACTCACGCGGCGTCGTCGCCGGTAAACAGGCAGTGGCACAGCCGTCTCGCCTGTGGGTTGGTCTTGCGCAATATCGACATATTTATGCGCACTGCCTAGCCTGTTCGACAATCGCCCGGTGCGATAACATGGGGTGAATGAGCGGAAGATGACTTCACCTGAAATCCAACTGCAATAGGAAACGAACAATGAAGCGCGCCGTAATCTCCTCGATCACTGTCGTGTTGCTCGTGGCGATCTGTATCTTGGCCCAACCAGTCTGTGCTGTTGCCGCTGAGAAAGACGCTGAGAAGGAACTGCCTAACCTGATGCCCAACGGCTCGTTTGAGAAGGCGGCCGACGGGAAACCCCTCGCCTGGGCAACGCAGATCTGGGGCGGCAAGGGAACCTTCGACTACGCCGACCAAGGACGGACCGGCAAGCGATGCGTCGCGATCAGTTCTGAGGACGGGGCCGATATCGGCTGGGCGGTGACCGTGCCGCTGGAACTCTACTCCAAGTATCGGCTCTCCGCCTGGATTAAGACCGAGAACGTCAAGACGAAAGGCCAAGCCCGCGGCGCGCTGCTGAACCTGCACAACAACCAGCCGTTGGCCACCAAGGCCATTACCGGCACCACCGATTGGACCCGCGTGGAACTGGTCTTCGACAGCAACGAGCGCGACGCCATTCAGGTCAACTGCCTCTTCGGCGGTTGGGGACTGGCTACCGGCAAGGCATGGTACGACGACCTCAAGCTGGAACAACTCACCCGCGGCTCGTGGGAGCCTAAGCTCGCGATCGACGTAACCAAGACGGGCGAACCGATCTCGAAGTACATCTACGGCCAGTTCATCGAACACCTGGGCCGCTGCATCTACGGCGGCATCTGGGCCGAGATGCTCGAAGATCGGAAGTTCGCTTTCCCGATTACGCCCGAGTACAAACCCTATCGCCCGGCCCGGGGTGTTGCCGCGGGGACCGGCTTCCCGGTCGTCGCAGCTTCGCCTTGGCAGATTGTCGGGGCCGGCGATTCCGTCAAGATGGTCAAGGATGATTCTTTCGTCGGCGACCACACGCCGCAGGTCGAAGTGGGCAGCGGTATCCGGCAACTCGACCTGGGATTGATCAAAGGCAAGGAGTACGTCGGATACGTCTGGCTGAAGCCCGCCCGGGAGACCGTCACCATCGAGGTGACGTTGCGTTGGGGCGATGGGCCCAAGGAGATGGATCGGGAGACGATCACCAACGCCACGAACCGCTACCAGCAGTGCTCGCTGGATTTCACTTCCGGTGCCGACACGAACCAGGGCATCCTCGAAATCAAAGTCACCGCCGGCAACCCCGGTCTGATCGGCACCGTCTCGCTAATGCCGGCCGACAACATCAAAGGCATGCGGGCCGACACGATGGCGCTGTTGAAGCAGCTCGATTCGCCCGTCTATCGTTGGCCGGGCGGAAACTTCGTGAGCGGTTACAACTGGAAAGACGGCATCGGCCCGCGCGACCGCCGCCCGCCCCGGCAGAACCCCGCCTGGACCGGTGTAGAACATAACGACTTCGGCCTCGACGAGTTCATGGACTTCTGCCGCATCCTCAAGACCGAGCCCTACATCGCCGTGAACAGCGGACTCGGCGGCGTCGAAAATGCAGTTCAGGAACTTCAGTATTCCAACGGCGCCGCCGACACGCCCATGGGCAAGCTGCGAGCACAGAACGGGCACCCGGAACCTTACAAGGTCAAGTGGTGGGGGATCGGCAACGAGATGTACGGCGGATGGCAACTCGGGCACATGTCGCTGGAAGACTACGTCAAGAAGCACAACGTCTTCGCCGACGCCATGCGGGCCGAGGACAAGTCGATCAAGTTGGTGGCCGTCGGCGACGCCGGACGTTGGAGCGAGGTCATGATGCAGCAATGTGCCGGCCACATGGAGCTGATCAGCGAGCACTTCTACCGCCAGGGCAACCCGGGCCTGGCCGCCCATGTCCTTTCGATTCCCGACGCGGTCCGCCACAAGGCCGACGCCCACCGCGACTACCGCGAGCGGTTTGACGCACTCAAGGGCAAAGACATCCGCATCGCCCTGGACGAGTGGAATTTTTGGTATGGCCCGCACGTCTTCGGCGAACTGGGCACCCGCTACTTCCTCAAAGACGGCCTCGGCATCGCCGCCGGCCTGAACGAGTACGCCCGGCAGAGCGACATTATCTTCATGGCCAACTACGCACAGACAGTCAACGTGATCGGCTGCATCAAGACCAGCAAGACGGCCGCCTCGTTCGCCACCACCGGCCTGATGCTGAAGCTCTATCGCAAGCACTTCGGCGTCATCCCCGTAGCCACCACCGCCGGCCGCCCGTTGGACGTGATGGCCGCTTTGACCGAGGACCGCAAGGCGCTAACCATCGCCGTGGTCAACCCGACGATGCAAGCGATCGACATCCCGCTGGACCTGCAAGGCGCGAAGCTAACTGGCAGCGGCCGCCGCTACGAGATGTCCGGCCCCGACCCGCTGGCCTACAACGAGCCGGGCAAGCCGCCGAAGGTCACCGTCGAGGAGTCCACGGTCAGCGGCGTCAGCGACAAGCTATCCGTCGCCCCATGCAGCGTAACGCTGTTTGCGTTGCCGTTGCGGTAGACAGTCCCGTAGAACGGAACTTGTTCCGTTTGCCGAACAAGACCGCAAAGAGCGGCGATCATCAGTACGGGAACAGAAGATCGCAACGACGAAAACGGAACAAGTTCCGTTCTACGGCCAGTGGTACACAAGCCATCGATTCTTGCGGTCGAGTAGGGCGCCCCGTCTACGGATCTGGGGACGCCAGTTTCCAGGGTCGTTTACGACCCTTTCCGCCGCAGGCGGTATTAGGCCCGGCGTTTACGCCGGGTTGACGAGCATTCTCCCGTCCCCCTCGGTGCTCGTTTCCTCCGCCGCCGCGGCGGCGGAGGAAACGAGCACCGAGGGGGACGGGAGAAT
>JABMRB010000474.1 GCA_013202865.1 Candidatus Nealsoniibacteriota bacterium
AC
This sequence comes from Candidatus Nealsoniibacteriota bacterium, assembly GCA_013202865.1. Lineage (GTDB taxonomy): Bacteria > Planctomycetota > Planctomycetia > Pirellulales > Thermoguttaceae > JABMRB01. Next base: position 3 of record JABMRB010000474.1, read on the forward strand.
CTTTCCGGCCGGGGCACCCGCCGGCCAACGGACGATAAACGGCATCCGCACGCCGCCCGCGTAGAGGCTCCGCTTCCGCCCGCGGAAGGGCCCCCGGCTGCCCACGCCGCTGTGCGAGGCGTTGCCGATGCCAATGTCTTCCGGGCCGTTGTCGCTGGAGAAGACCAGCACGGTGTTCTCAGCCAGCCCCAATTCGTCGAGCCTTTTCATCAACCGGCCGATCTGTTTGTCGGCGTCGGTGGCCACGCTGTAGTAGATCTTCAGCGCCCCGTTATGCCGCGGATAGGCCTTCATCTGCTCCTCGGTCGGCTGCAGGTAGGCGTGCGTGTCGAGCAGCCAGGCTTGCACGTAGAACGGCCGGTCTTGATGGAGTTCGACGAAGCGGATGGTCTCGTCGATGATGATCTCGGTCGAGCGGGCTCGGAAATCCTTGCCCCAGAGGTTGGGGAAGTCGTCGTTGGCGTTGACGGCCTTGTGGTCGTCGATGCCGTAGGCGTCCAGCCGGGGTGCGTCGGTCGTGCCGCCGAGGTGCCACTTGCCGAAATGTCCGACGGTGTAACCCGACTTCTTTAGCAGGCCGGTGACGGTGGGGATCTTTGCATCAAGGAAGTCGGGCATGCCGCGGGCGGCGTTCGATTCGGGCGTGGCGAAATGGCCATGGACGCGATGCCGGGCGGGGAAGTGGCCCGTCATGATCGCCGTGCGGCTGGGCGAGCAGACGCCCGAGGCTACGTAGAACTGCGTGAAGAGAGTGCCTTGTCGGGCGAGCCGGTCGAGGTTGGGGGTTCGCAGTACGGGATGGCCGTAGCAACCCAGGTCGCCCCAGCCCCAGTCGTCGGCGAAAATGAAGACGAAGTTGGGGCGGGTCGACTGCCCGACCTCCTCGGCTGCCCTTGCCGGTGTGACGGCCAGACTTAGCAGAGAAAGGAAGGCGAAGGTAACCGAACGGACAGTAATCGAACGGAGGGGGATGCCGAGCATGGGACGCTCCTTGAGGTTCTCGCCAAGGGACAACACAGTGCAACCGCCACCTCGACGTCGGGCTTTGCGGGGCGCAAGAAAGCAACGAGGGGTGGCAGGGCTATTGCCACCCCAACGTTAGCAGGTTTGGTGCGAAGCCGCAAGCGGCGGATCAGTCCCACCACCACTGGCCTTCAGCCAACTCGATCTTTGTTTCCGCGCGGGCCTTGGCGACCTTCTCGTTCTCGTCGGTTAGCAGGTTGTCCGACGCCAGGGCCTGGGTGGGCTGAATCGTCACGCCGCCGCCAATGGGCGTCATCAGCGTGCGGCCTTTCCAGATCGCGTTGACGGCCGAGGCTACCTGCTGGGGTGCGTTGAGCGTCTCGACGGCGAACGACTGCTCGTCACCCAGCAGCGACATCTTCCAGCCGGCCTTGCCGTAGTAGTCCTTCTCTTGGATGAAGGCTGCGGCAACGGCCATGTCGATCACGTTGCGCAACTCGGCGTAGATCGGCGAGCGCTCGGCCAACTCGGAATACTTCTTGGTAAACCCGTCGACGAACATCTTGCTGGCCCGGCTGGCCGTGGCGGTGGCCTGCCGCTGTCCGCCGGCGGTGACTACTTCATTCTCGCCGACGAGCTTTACGCCGTCGCCGACCATCTGCATTGCCAACTCGTCTTTGCTGACGCGGACACACTGGTAATCGGGCACGAAGTACCACCGCTGCATGGCGTTGCGGTTGACCTGGGCCGGATTGGCCCGATCGACGTAGCTGACCAACCGCACGGGCGGCCGCTCCAAGCCGATGCCGATCAGTTTCATTCGGTAGTCGGCCTCGACCAATACCTGGGCGAAGTGGGTCTTGGGTGAGATGCCGTTGACGCTGACCTTCTGCAAGCCGAGACTTGTCTGCAATCCGCTGGTGATGTACTGCGTGTCGGCGGGCGTCGCCCGCGACCCGATGCTGCGGAGGAACTGCTGCATGGCGGCCAGACCTTGTTGGGTCGGATCGATCGAGCAGCCGATCAGGCGCGTGCTCTTGCCTTGCGGCGGAAACGCCCGCAGTGCGACAACCAGATCCTGCAACTGGACGACCGGTCGCCCGTTGGTGATCCCCACGACGCGTCCGGACGGGTTGGTGACCCAGCCTTCGGCCGGTCCGGCGATCACAACGTCGCCCGAATCGGGATACAGGAAGACGTACTTCACTCGCTGCAAACCGGCCAGGTATCGCATCTCGTCGGTGACCGCACCGTTGGCGTCGCGGATGGCCTGCTCGAGCCGGTTCAAGGAGATGCACCGCATCGCACTGAACTTGGTGGCCTTGGGGTCCAAGGCTGCCCGCGCCGCGGCAATCCGTTGGCGAAGCAGTTGATTACCCGGATCGTTATACACTCTCTTGTGTACCACGCCCTGGGCATCGATGACGACGCCGGAGGCGCCGAGTTGTGCCTGAACGGTCGACGGCGCGATCCAACTCGCAATCAGCACGACCGCAAACAAGAGCGCCCCGTACCCGATGGCTCGACGAAAATACATCTGTTCTTCTCCTGTTCCAGGATATTGACCGGTACCTCCCCACGGCAGCAGTCAACTCACCATCGGCAACTCACCGTCGGTATCCAAATTACCCACAATAATGTATCTTAATTGGGCAGGTTGGGCAAAGCAAGCGGTTGACGCACAATTAGCCAGAGTAGCTGGGTTCGCGAGGAGTGCGGGACTTTTACGGCCTGGCGACCGTGGCTACCTCTTCATTAAATTGTCTCGGCGTGACGGAAGTTGTGTGCTCACAACGAGTTACGTCATTCGGAGGTTCTCCGCGGTGGAGCCTGAGCAGCCAGCGCCGGGGGTGGCGCGTTCAACGAATCCCTACAGCGGCACCCCCCCGTGAGGGCGTGTTTCGGTTACTCCGAGTGCCATGGGGCGCTGGGTCGCTCGGCCTCGTTGCCGTAGACCAGCGAGGCCTGCAAGCCGGCGCCGTTGGTGGTGTAGAAGATCCGGCCGTTGGAGGCGATCGAGCCAATGCAGACCAGCACGTCGATCGCCGGCCCGACGTGGATCGGTTTCGGCTCGCCGGTGAGGTCGAACATTGCGAAGTTTGGCCCCAACAGGTACGGCTCGGAGAAGGTGAACCGTGTGCAGCGATAGCCGGGTACCAGCTCTTTGAGGATCTTGCCGTCGGTCTTGTCGATCAAGTAGCCGTGCTCGTATTGGCTGTGGGTGAAGAGGAAGCGGTCGGCGACGGTGACGACGTGGATCGCCCGGTTGACCGGCTCCGATTTCCAGACGAGCGATCCGTCGGCGGTGTCGAGGCACCAGACCCGGTTGATTTTTCCTTCGACCGGGTTGTATCCGCCGAGGTACAGCCGTCCGTCCTTGCCCGAGACGGTGCAACCGGCGTGGACCGAGTGCTTGGTCGTCGACCAGATCACGCGTCCGGTCTCCGGCTCCACCGCGGCGGTTACGCCCAGGGGCCCCTTGCCGCCGAAGTAGCACGAGTAGTAGAGCACGCCGTCGAGCAAGCACATCCCGGCGTCGTCACCGCCGGAGCCGAACTCGGAGAAGTCGCGAGTCCAGACCGGTTCGCCCGAGTCGAGCTTCCATGCCCGCAGCAAGGGCTTCTGATCGGCAGCGAAGCCGAACGTACTTTGGTGTTCGAAGAGCCAGGTCTTCGGCGTGTACTTGCCGGTGCCGAATTGATAGAAGACGAGGTTCTTGTGTACGATCGGCGGGAGTTGCCGGTTCCAGCTCGGCGAGCCCGTAAAGGGTGCCTCCCAGAGCAGTTCGCCGGTGGCCGCATCGAGACACCTGAGCCGGCACTTCTGCAAGCCGGCCTGCGGCACGAGCAGCTTGCCCTGATGGTAGACCGGGCTGGTGTATGAGACGTGTACGCCGGGGAAGTACCGTCGCCACAAGAGCCGGCCCGTCTGCTGCTCGACGGCGAAGATCTGGCCCTCGGCCGTGTGCGTATACATCCGCCCGCCGCCGCAGACCGAGAAGTGCTTGGTGGTGCCCTCGAAGCGCCGGATCCACTTCAGCCGAAACGGTGGCCGGATGCCTTGCGGGTTCGCGTTGGTGTTGGCCCGGTTGCCGAAGCTGGTGTACCAATCGTTCTCGGCGCCGGTGAGCTCGCCGGTCAAGGGGCTGCGGATTTCGTGCAACTTCAGGTCCTGCGTGGGCAAGGGCGCTTTGCCGTTGGGCCCTAAGGCGTAGAGGTATCCGTCTTCGCAGCCGAAGTAGACCCGCCCGTCGCAGACGGCCACCGGTGCGGAGATCGGCTTGCCCGACGCCGTTGCGAACGACCATGGCTCGCCACCGGCCAGCGGCACGACGTAGAGCTTCCCGTCCAGGGCGCCGTAGACCGCCTGGTCTCGCAGCAGCACGGGCGAGGCGATCGACGGGTACCCGCCCAGCGGCTGCGTTTGGCCGTCGGCCGTGTGGCGGCAGAGTCCGAAACCCTCCTGCGGGCGGCAGCGGAAGACGTCCCGCCCGCGGAGGCTCACCGAGCAGAAGCTCAGCAGCCCGGGCCCGACGTAGCTGGTCTCGGTGCCGCGAACGTAGTCGGCCTTGACTTCGTCGCCATCGAGCCGGAGGGTTTCCACGTTGCCGCCGTTGTCGCGCCGGGTCCATTGGCGGTAGACGGTTCCGCTGCGGTCCATGCTCAGCCCGAGGCAGGCGGGTGCTTCGCGCTTGCCGCAATACGCGCCGCGCAGCTCGGCCTGCTCGCCCGTATCTTCCAGCCAGCAGATGGTGCCGCCGGCGGGGACCACGAGCGTGTTGCCGGCCAGCACGGGACTTCGCGTGCAGCAGAACTGTTCTCGCCAGCCGGCCTGCTTGCGAATCTTCAGCCAATCGGTGCCGCTGTAGCGATCGGCCTTGAAATCGAGCCGCTGGTGGACGAAATCCCAAGTCCAGCAGGGCGTTCCGTCGGGCTCGATCGCATGCACCCGGGCGCCGAGCGTGACGAAGTAGACGCGATCGTTGCCCACCACCGGCGCGGCGAAGATCGGGTCGGCCGTTTTGATCTGCTTGACGAGTTTGCCGCTGGTCGCATCCAGCACGTAATACACCCCGGCCATGGTGCCGAAGTGGAGGTATCCGTCGGCCAGAGCGGGCGAGCAGACGTTGTTGCAGTTGGCGTTGCCGCCGGCCGACTCGAATTGCCAGAGCAGTTTGAGCGCCGCGGCATCGAAGCACCGAGCCACACCGGCGGCGTCGACCACGTAGACCCGGCCGTCGGCAACGACCGGGGCAGTCAACAGGGCGTCGCCCAGTGGCGCCGTGGCGATCAGGCCCAGCGGCGTGTTCACGCTGCGGTCCGGCACGTTACCCGAACGGCGGGCGTCGAACTTCAACTGCGGCCAGTCTTCAGCGGAGCATAAGCTGCTTGATGACAGCAGGAGAACCGCGATCAGCCACATTCGAATACGAGACATGTCATTCGCTCCTTGCAACTCGTCTTGTGCATGATCACAGGACAGTGGTTTGGGACAGGATAATCAGGACAAAGGGAAATTCCCGGTCTTTCTTCCGTTTCACAATCCGCTATTGCGCCAAGACGCGAGACCCAATGCCAGGGCCAGAACCAGCATCACCAGCAGCAAGTCGCGCAGTTTGAATTGAAGGCGACTCGCGTCCACCGCTGGATCACTCCGAGTGTACCAGAAGCCCACAAGATGGAACGCCCCGAAGAGAGTCAGGACGGCGTACGAACCGGTCGCCTGCAAACTACTCACCCTTTCCTTGAGATGTCCCCAACCTTCGAGGCAATAGTAGACCGTGCAGGAAAGATGGTGAGCGATCAGGATACTGCAAAATGCGAGTCGCCCAACTCCTCGGCTGCGTGCAATCCGCAACACCGCTGCATAGGTGGGATATAGCCCCAGGGCAACAGCTATCGCGATGCCGCCAGGTGGACGTGGGGTCGCTTGCAGAAGGTCCCACACCACAAACACGGGTCCGAAGAACACAGCAGAAGGCCAGCGAATGGCGCCGCCCGCGTTGCCGAACTCAGAAAACACCAAGCAGGTGAACAACGCTAAACTACTCATGTACAATCCCCAGTGACCCGCGTTGAGAACGCCGTCCCATGAGGTCTCGTCGGTCAGTACGCCGGGATCGATGCCCTGAGGGGTCCCGCTGGAAGAGGAGTCCTTCTCGCTACCTGAAGATTCGGCGGAAGAGCGGTTCACGTTTCTTCTCCCGGACAACGCCCCGCGGGCACACGGAAACATGTGGGGTGCGTCTCGTACCTCGACCCACCCTACGTCTATCCCTCCACGACCAACGGCACGCTCTGAATCGTAACGTGGCCCGACTTGGCGAACGGACGTGGCATCGGCTGGGGGATGCCGGCGGCGTCGATCGTGCGGCAACGCAGATCGTACTTGCCCGGGGCCAAGTTGGTTAGCAACACGGCCCAATGGGCGATCGTGTAACGCATCGGCCAGACCAGCGGCTTGCCGGAGGCGGGGTCGATCTGGCCGGCAACCGGGGGCAACTTGCCGTCGGGCAAGTCGCCGCCCCAGTCGGTCGGCGGCGGCAGGATCTCGGCGTCTTGCCAGGCGGCCTTGGTGAAATAGGGGTCGTCGGCGGGCAAGTCCGTGCCTTGCCGACAGAGCCAGTATTGCACTTTGGTCAAGCCCGAGGAACCTACCTGGGCCACGCCCGTGATCGGCGCCGGCTGGCGTGCCTTGACCTTCTCGGGCACGTGGAGGAATCGGGCACAGGTCTTCACGCGGCTGTTCGTGTCGTTGTTCTGCTCTGCGTAGCTGTCGTTGGCCTTGAAATCGTTGGTCAACACGATCCGCTGCAGCCACTTGACCGACTTGTTTCCATAGCCGTCGGGCACGATCATCCGCACGGGCCCGCCACGCTTGGGCGTCAGCAGCCGGTTGTTCATTTTGTAGCAGAGGATCACCGGGTGCTCGCCGGGCGGGTCTTCCAGCACGCGGCCGATCGGCAGCGAGGGGCGGAACTGCTGCTTGGGATCGTCGTTGTGATAACCGTAGTAGTAGAGCCGCCGAACGTTGGCCGTCGGCCGGGCCATCCAGACCACGTCCCGCAGCGGCACGCCCTCCCAGAGCCCCATGCCGAACGGGGTCCGGCCGTTGGTGCAGGTCATCACGGTCATGAACCGCACGGCCTTCGTCTCGGCCAGCTTCATCAGCCCCTGCCAGTCGAGCGCCGTGCCGCGCGCTTCGGAGAGCGGACTTTCTACCTTGGCATTGCTATCGGGGTCGGGCACGACCTCCAGCTTCCAGGTATCACGATGCAAACCGACCTCGCGAAGCTTCTCCGGTGGCAAGGTGTGCGGCGGGGGACTGCCTCGCCCAGCGTTGAGAAAACGCTCCTCGCGGGTAAGGTATTGGAGCTTAGCCAGTTGCTCGGCCAGGGCGTCTTCGGCCGCAATGTCTTCGCCATCGGCAGCTTGGGCCCAGAGTGGGCAGGCACCCAGGCTAGCTGCACCGGCGGCGCCCAGTTGGAGGAAGTATCGCCGGGTCAAGCGGAGGTGTTGGCCGGCCAGGGGTGTCGGATCGTTCATGGTTGCCGCGGTCCTTCCAGGTCGAATTGCAGATCGAGGCCCCGAAGGCGACATTCTACTGCGGCAGACTGGCGGTCACAAGGTTTTGGAATTTGGGTGGCTGGGGCAGAGCGGGTATCGGATCGCCCGATCGAGAGATCTGGGGCATCGCGGTCGTCGTTGTACGAGTATTCGGCGTCACGCGGTGCCCCAGACCGTGCCACTCGGACGGAGTTTTCCCACGCTTTGCCCCAGCCACCCAGCGCCGGTGACAAGCTTTTCGGCTTCACCATCCAGGTCGGGTGGCGCGGGAATTGCCGTTTTCGACGGCCCCACCGGGCTGCCGGTCGCCGCCCGGGCTCTGTGGCGGCAAACTGGGCCGAAGTTGGCCCGTGGCAGCGGCCGATAGAAAGATTACGGAGGGACTCGAAACGACCATGAACATCAACGACGCACTATTCAACGAGCAAGTGCAACTGTGGGCCAACGATATCCTCGTTTGGATCGGGTTCGGCACGCTGGTGGGCCTGCTGGCTAAGGCGATCATGCCCGGCAAAGATCCCGGCGGGGCCGTGGCAACGCTGCTGATGGGCATCGGCGGCACGGTGATCGGGTGCGGTACGTTGAGCTACTTCTACGAAGGGCAGCGGGTGACTCCGATCAGCCCCATGGGTCTGCTGGTCGCCATCGGCGGAGCGTTTCTGATCCTCTTCTTCTACCGGCTGCTGAGCGGCTACTGGTTCTCCGAAGGCGAGACCTCGCTGCGCCGCCACTCCCGCCGCGTCGGTCGCTCCCGCCACCGCCGCGAGCCACACTACGTCGAAGACGATTCGATCTAGGACGGACTATTTGGCAAGGTTCGTAGTGACCCGATTTATCGGGCTTGCACTGCCGGAGCCGCATAAATGCGGTACTACGAACTTGCTCGCTTGCGACGCCGGATCGAGTAGCACGCCGTGCCCGCCAACCCCACGGCCAGCAGCACGAACGTGGATGGTTCGGGCACGCCGGCCACGTGGTGCTCGCGGAGTTCTTCCCCGGCCAACGACCGGTCGTAGATGGCCACTTCGTCGAGGCCGCCGTTGTAGAACTGGTAGCTCGTGAAGCTGATCGGGTTGCGACCGATCAGGCAGGTCTGTGCGCTGGTCTTGGCGGCCCGCGATCCGGGATCCGTGCCGAGCAGTTCCCCGTTGGCGTAGAAGTTGGCGTCATTCTCGGCGTCGAAGACGACCGCGATATGCACCCACTGGTCTTCAGGGAAGTCGAACGGCCAGGCGTAGTCCAAGATGGTATAGGTAGTGAAACTGATCCCGCCGCTGCTAGCGCCAAACGCGTACCCGGCGCTCCAGTTTCGCGTGGAGAGGATCCTCCCGGTTTGGGGGTTTCTCACCCAGGCCTCGACGGTGAAATCGTTGCTCAAGTTGTAGAGACTTGCGCGGGAACCCACGTTGATGTAGCCCGTGCTGCCGTTGAACGCGGCCGCGGTGTCCGGGTCGCCGACCAGTGCCCCCGGTTGATCGCGCGTGACGCCGCCGTAATATGTTCCGTTGAGCCCGTGGCCGGAAGCGTCCGCCGCCGTCGAACCGCTCGCTTCACCCAGGCGCCAATAGCCGATCGGCTCGTCCGCCAGAACGGCTTCGGAGTAAGAAGCCGTGCTGAGAGACGTCGCCGAGGCCTGCCCCACACAACATGCCGTCAGCACGAAGCCTAAAGCAATCCTACCGACAAACCTCCGCCGACGGGCATACGCCAGCAGACTTACCGCCCCCATGCCCAAGAGGACGAGGGCGGACGGTTCGGGGACCCCGACGATTTCCAGGCCGTGAGGACCGGTACGGTTGGTCGCTCCCGGCCCGCCACCGGTCACCACGAAGGAATCTCCCGTCACGCCACGAAAGGCAACGTAGTTGGCCGCGTTGTCCCCGGTGGCCGCGACAAACGTCCCGTCGAAGATTGTGCTGGTGTAGGGCACGGTCAAGGAACCGTTCAAGGTGACCTCGGCCGTCCTCCCCCCGTAGGTGTCGCCGAAGTAAACGTACACATCGTAGGCTGGAAAATCGTCGCCTAGCCCCGAGACGGTCACTGTGTACGGATGATCGTTCAGGTCTCCTGCGATCCAGCCGTCCATCAGGTCGCCGCTCGCGTCTTCGGTGGGTACGGTCCGCTTCCCTTCGACCGAAAGGCTCCACGTCCCCCGCGAACTCACCGTTACCAGTGCCGACTCGTCCATCGACCCGTGGACCAGCCAAGGCCCGAACGTACCACGCATGCCGCTGTCGCCATACAGAAGCAAGTCGTTCCAAACGTCGTTTCCGTTCACCCCGGCTACGCCCAGCGCAGACTCGCCAGCCTCGACGTGAAGATAGGCTGGAGTGCCGCCGCTGCTACGTCCCGTGAAGTTGATACTGATCACACCGTACGGCTCCGCCTCAGCTCTGCCGCCACTCACGCACAAAGACACGAGCCCCAAGGAACACACATGCAACCATTTCATGACTCCACCTCCAATTTGCTTTCTTCAGGTGTTCTGGTATCGCCTCAGCGGTCTACGTTCCCGCGGTAAATGTTCAGGCTCGCTTGCGTCCTCGCCGGGCATACGCCAGCAGACCGACCGCTCCCGTGGCCAACA
>JABMRB010000475.1 GCA_013202865.1 Candidatus Nealsoniibacteriota bacterium
ATGGTCTCCTTTCCGTGGCTGGAAGCAATTCCAGCCAGTTAAAGTTTTTCCATCCGGCGATTTTCGCCGAACGGGAGACCATCGTCAACTTTTAACAACTAATGGGACGCTTCCGAAACCCACGCGGAAGAAAGCACCCAACGGTAGGTCAAGTGCTGGCCGAGAATGGCCATCACCTTGTCGAGGCAGTATTGTCCGCTGTACATGACGAGCAGGCCACCGTCAACCAGGACTCGTTCGGTGAAGGCAGCCAACTCGGGGAGTTCATCAAGGAACTGTTTGTGAAAGGGAATGTCGGTCAGGACGAGGGTCGCGGATTCCGGGCGGAGCCGTGCCTTCTTCTCAAGGTCTTGAAAACGACAGTGGTGCATGCGGATGCTTCGGCCTCGCAAAGGTTCGACCTTCTTCGCCATACGAGTCTGTTTCTGTACATGCCTTCTGGCACGGCGGGTGGCAGTCGTGGCGTCCACGATCCTGCCGTCGCAAGAAGGCGGCAGATTGCGAATGGCCTTCCTTGCATTCGCCAACTCGGCAGGCGTGTTGGCCAGAATGCTACGGTTACGATAGACCTTGCCATCTCGTGCCTTGAACTTCTCCACATGGGGAATTTCCCCATTTCCGACCATCCGCCGTCTAACTGCCCCCACCGTTTTGTGATCGACCCCCGTGAGTTCTGCCAACCAGCGGTCGGTGATGCGAGGGCATTGTTTCAACTCCTGCTCGACAAGCTCCCGCTTCTGCTTGCGGGATAGATGCCTACGGTTCAAATTGCCTGCGAGAATGTGGTGGCGTTTCTGCTCCTCTGTAAGACCCTCAATGACGCGAACAGGGTACTTCGTGATTCCCAACTCCTCGGCAATTTGCGTCCTCGAATGGCCATCGAGCACGTCGCCGTTCTCGTCATGCTCGACCGGGACTTGTATTCCACGGGATTCGATGTTGGCCTTGAGGGCGGCGTACTCTTGGGGCGAGGGAGGCGGAAGAAGCTGATACTTGGGCCTCTTGCCGTTGCTCGGCGTCTGCTTCGTCTTGGACGCGGGTTGGTTGGATCGCTTCGCCATCGGTTGTGTCCTGAGGTGTCTTATTATTGAGCGGCAAGTAGTATAGCGGGATGGGGCGTCTCAAATCTCGTCTCAGTTTCAAACTGAGACAAAAACTGAGACGGCTACTCCGGATGGAAATCAAAGCCAAGCCGTTTGGCAGTTCGATAGAACGCAGCCCGCGAGTATCCTGCCTGGATGAACCTAGCAACTTGCTCGCTACGGTTGTCAGTCTGGTCGATGATATTGCGGAACACTTCCTCTTGTACGCGGAGCTTCTCCTCTCGCTTGCCACCCACATAGTTCGTGTCGGCCGCATTGTTCAACATTTCGGCACGCTCTTCGACTCGAAAGACGACTCGTGACTCCCACGCCATCAACCGGTTCTCCTCATCATCCCGCCAGTACAGGTAGTCAGCGTAGCACTGTTCGATAAGCCGTAAATCGAACTTCACGTCGTAATCCTCAAACTCCTTGGCCATCACGTCGAGCACTTTCCTACACTCAGCAGCGGTCATTCTCGCCTTGCGGTTCTTGTGGCCGTTCTTAGCCCAGGTGTAGGCACAAGCGATAATCTCATCATTCGTGAGCGACATTTCGTAGATGCTGAACCGCGAGGCGAGTGCGTGGAGGCTGCTACCGTTGTTGATCGGGAGGTTGGAGATTATGATGATCGCCCCGTGGAACTCGAACGACGGCAATCCTTGTGCCGTCCCCCACGTAACAATCCGCCGTCGTCGCCCGTCTTTCCCCTTCTGGCCATACCCTGCCGAGCGAATCACGCCAACAATCTCACTCGTGTCCGACCGCAGAACCTTCTCCACTTCCTCAATTACGAATATGCCATGGACGTTCGCCTCCAGTTTATCCCAGCACCCTCGCCCGGTTAGCTGCGAGTTGATGAGTTCATGCTTCCGTCCGAGCCTCTCCAACTCGTTCTGCACGGTGAAGGATTTACCGCACCTACCGGGGCCATAAATGAGGACGCCGGAGACCTCGTCATAGTCGGGATCAACAGCTTGCCGCACCAGATACCCTGCACGCTCGAACTTGTGCTCGGCCCTGGCATATAGATCCGACCTCTTCGCCCTTGCCGTATTCCGCTGGGGCTTCCGCTTCTTGGCCACCTCTTTCTGATTCTTCTTCGCCACCGTTCTTAGTCTCCGGTTGGGTGTCTCTATCGCTGGTCCAGGAGAACCGTTCCCCTGTCTCGTTCGATGGTGCTTCTTCTTAGGCAGGGTAATCCGCTCTCTCTTCACCTCGCCTTCGTAATCACGCTCGAAGACGAACCACGCAAATGTGTAGAAGCCGCCCAACTGACCGGTATTGAGCCATGCGACGGATTGAGTGAATATATAGTGAGCCTTCCACGGGAGGCGGGTGTTCTCAAGGATGTCCTGGACGCCTACCCTGGTTTCAAAGATCGTGGGTAACAGGACGGCGACCTTGTACTTGGCAAGGTCTAGGGCGTGCCGGACGAACTCGTTCTTCTTCTTCAGCGGAGGGTTCAAAATGATGTTGTCTTTCGGGGTTGTCGTCTTCAAGAAGTCCACGCCAACATCGCACGGCTGGACGCCCCAGTCATGGAGGTCTGCCGCCGTGATCTTCTCTCTTGGATAGGTGAAGCCGCTAGACTACGGCTGACACTCTGAGCCGATCACTAGGACCGGGCAAGTGAGAAGATGTGCCAGGACAGCACCGAACAAGACAGGCACGCGGCGTTTCAAGAGCTAGGTGACTCGGCCCCTGGTTTTGGAGGCTCTTTCAGTAGTGTCCAGGTGAACTTCGTGCCGTTGTCGGTCTCTCCAAACTTGATGTAGCCAGGCGTCTCATGCTTGTCGTTCATTGAACGGACAGTATACTTGACTCGCATAATTGGGTCATCCTTCGTGTACGGAAGCGGGTCATCGATGCACGACCGCCACTGTTCTTCCTGAAACTCTGATAGTACAACACCTTGATGCTTTGGAGTCCTGAGGTAATGCCTAATCAGCAAAGGACCAAGCCAAAGCTTCTTCTCTTCGGGATCCCAGGTGGGCGTGGTCCCATCTCTGCATGTTTCAATGAAAACGCCCTTCAGTCGTGGAAACCACGTGCTGGTTGCCCTCGACGTGGTCCAACACAAACCGTAGTTTGTAGTCACATCAAGTTGTGCTTCCTCGCCGAGGCCGACCACCGGTAGTTCAAATCCCTTACGACATCTGTGAAACGAAATACGAGTGTTGGCTGTGGCCGCCAGGAGGAAGTACTGACTGGGAAGGCAAGCGATCTGAGGTTGTTGCACACATTCCGGCAGTCTCAATGATAGCTCTTTCGGCAAGTTCCGCTTTTCGAATTGCCTTACAATGTCGCCAGTTTGTTTAGCGTAGTCAATAAATGTCGCCACCTTACTCTTGAGGCGTTCTGCACTACATGTGTCGAAGTAGCGAATACACATTGCCCCACCAGGGAACACGTCCCATTGTTCCTTCAGATCCCCTTCCGGGAGTTCTCGCCATCTTTCCGTAGTGCCACTCCGGCAATGCTCCAGGATCTCCCGCAGCTTCTCAATTACCTTTGTGGACCAATGCCCATGGTTAGCCTTGCGAAACGCATCCCATTCTTCATCGCTTAGCGGTTTGGATAGGTCGCGGCATGTGAATAGCTGGCAACGCAACTCGGGATCGGACAAACGCCGCCACGCCTCGAGATCGGCCAAGCTCCACGACAACTTACCAGGAAACTCGGAATTGGATCGGCACCGCCACAACTTATCAAGCATCTCGCCACGGACGGCTTCGAAGTCCTCGTCAAGCTCCCGGTAGTCTTCGTAGTCTCTGATCGATACTTGTATTCTCTTGTCATTCATTCGAACATCCCCTTGAGACTCGAAGCGAATACGACTGCCACTATACATATATAGGTTACAGCCCGTGCCACGGACCTGATCGCGGTTGCCTCTCACCTCATAGGCGTCATTCTTGGTGTAACCAGCAAGCACGGCATGCTAGTTGGTCGCTACTCTGGCTGGCCTGCTCCTCTGCGGGCAATCGCTCTCCGAACTTAGCCAAGTCATTCATCGAGAGCAATGGCGGGCTATCCCCAACTTCGGCGGCTGAACGGTCTTTACGATTGAGCATGCTGAGCCGCCGATATACACGCCTAGTCTCGCAGGCACTTACGAAGACCACGGCAACAAGTAGAGCTATCCCTAGCTTCGTCTTAACTTCGGCGGACAGTTTTCGGATTCTTCTGTACGATTGAAATCGCCGCGGCTCGTACTGTCAAGCCCGCCCATGTATTGAAAGCACTCAGGGAACCACAACGCTGAGCAACCCACCCGCAAAACGGCTTTGACTTCGGAGGCCACAGCATCGAGCAAGGCTATCCCTAACTTCGTCTTAACTTCGGCTTACGGATGTCGGACTCATGCGTACACTGAATCATATCGCCCCGACTCGCACTGCCGAGCCGACAACCAAGTTTCGCAAGCACCTTTTGAGCCCACAGCCATGAGCACCCCAATCGCAACCGGATTTGACTTCGAGCCCCTCAAGGACGGCAACGTCTTGATCGAGTTCTTCGGCGATGACGGTCACACGTTCAACACGCAGGTCGTAACGTCGGAGGTCCTCCGAAGCATGCCGATGGTGGCGATGCTCACCATGGTCGCCATGCAGGACGGTGTGGAGGCCGTTAAGAAACTGATGGACCGGCTCAACAAGGACTGCGGTCAAGACGCTTCCTAGATCAAACCCATTCCAGGAGAAGGCAACGCCATGAAGATTACCACAATCACCGCCCACATCGGCAGGAAAATCACCCATCAATTCAACTCTTTCGACAACTCCGTAACACTCACCGCCGAAGTCGAACCGGGCGACGATCCGAAACAGGTCGTGCGACGACTTCAGTTAGAGTGCAACCGTCTGCTGATCAAGAAGGACCCAACGGCGAGCCCGCCGAAAGCATAGGACTGACCGGAAGAGACAGCACATCAACATCAAGGACAACAACTTTGAGCAAGCCATCGGAAAAGAAACGCAAGAAGCAGAAGAAACGCAAAAAGGTCAAGGATAGGCGAAAACTGGCGTTAGATCGGCAGCGTGAGTATACGGAGGCGTTCCCGCAGTTTGTCTTCAATGTCATCAATTCGCCGCCTGAGTTCGTGGAGTGCATCCAGAGGGCGATCAAGAGCATCGACTTCCGAGACACGAAACTGTTTAGCCCCGAGGAGGCTGAAGTCCTCAAGTTCGGGAAGCTGCATGGACTGGGCGTCATGCTCCGAGTGGGGGACGTGCTTGTCCCGGCTGCCGTCTATCTGGCATTTCGGTTGGGCGACATAATCCTTTCCCTCATTCCCCAAAAGGAACTCATACGCTGGTTCCCCTTCCATGACGTGCAGTTGTTGCCAACCGACCGAAGCATACAGGTCATCCTTCGCTCCCTCTGTCAACGTCCTGGCCGCCATGGAACCATCTACTACTCTCGTCACTGCCCGACGCTGGACATCGACGGGCAACGGAAGGTCGTCGGATTCTCGCGACACGCCATCGAGAAGACCTGCAAGAGGATCGTACCGACCTGGCAGACGTATGGTGGGCTGGGAGACGCCTTCGCTCTTTTCGAGCAGTGCATCTACTTCGAACGCTGCGACCTCCACGATGGGCAACTGGCCTTCACCTTCTTCGATCAGTGTGCGAAGGGGTTCTTCAGCGAACAATACGTCCACGAAGTGCTGGGCGGCTGGGACAAGGACGAGGGCCACTATTATTACCGAGTTGGCTATTGTCCGGCTGAGATTGTCGATGACTTTGTCGTGGCGAAGACGCTGCTCTTCCCCGGCTACACTAACACGCCCGAGTTTCGGACTGTTCTTCAGTCCCGTCTCCCGGATTGGCGAAAGCAGAATCTCATCGTTCGAGTTCAAGGGCTCGACGTTTCTGAGATTCGGGAGACCGGAGACTTCAGTCTCATCAAGGGGTTTCATGACGATGGTGTACCGCAGGTAATTCATTCTGACAGACCATTCTTTCGCAGACCGTTCTGACAAGGAGCACGGAATATGAAGATTGTCGAAATCGCAGTGGCCATGACCGGCGGATGCCGTCATCACCAAAACGCTTTCCGAGAAGCCGTTGGGCTTACCAACTCGCTGGAAGACGGTGCCGACTTCCGGGACGTTGTCAGGCGATGCCAAGGGGCATGCCTGCACCACTTCACCAAGTTTGGGTATCCGGATGCGGGCAAGGTAATCGAAAACGAGCTTGGCGAGTGATGACGCAAAACAATGTTAGAGGCGGCGACGGAAGACCGCCAAGTTTTTTCTCAGGGAGGGTCTGGTCTTGATCTCCAGTAATAAGGAGAGAGTGATGAAGTTTTCTGTGGTTGATTTGCCAAGGGGATTGTTTGACTGCCGTTTAATCAAACAGGTCGGCGACGATGCCGAGGATGACGACTGTCTCTTCGACACGTTCGAGGAGGCAAAAGAAGAACTCATCAGTTGGCTCGCGGACTTTCGGGATCAGGCCGTAGATGCGATGGTCCTCCTCGATAATGCCAAATCCGTGGAGGACGTGTAGAGTCTACCAAGTCGGAATCCAGGGGCATGGATGCCCCGTTTACACTCACTTCACGATGCTGTTCGCTGCAATGAGACGCACCGAAAGCACCATTGACTTGACATCAGTGAGGAACACCATGAAATTCTACAAATGGCGTACAACCCTTGACGAGGCAGCCAAATACGAACCGGCCACTAGGCGACTTCCGTTCTATGTCCGCTTTCGTGCGTTTGCCGACTTACTTGCTCGTGAGCACACAAGAAGCTCGTATCGAGAATTGACTAAGCTCACCCAGGAGTGTCTGTGGGAACGCGACGGCAAGCCATACTACAACATCAATCCGCTGGCAGTTCCTCACTTGTGTCGTGCTCGACTGAATGACACCCCCGCGAGCCTCCTAGAGATCCCAGCAGGCTTTCACGCTATCAATATCAGGCTTGCGAAAGAACATCCCGACCTGTCCATCGAGCCGGGGAAGCTGTTTGTACGAACAATGTTCCTTGCCTGGGGCATGCGGACATTTATGGCGGGAGAGACGTTCCCTGACGCCCTTGCGGCCAAGAAGCCCCAAGGTGTTCCACACGACCGTCAACTCGCCCTACACATTGACACTGGCGAGTTGGGCCAATCCGATGGTGTAGCCACAGCCAAGCACTGGGTTCTGCACATGTCCACGGACAACGAGAGTACGCTGGAAGCCGGATTCCAGGATTCCATCCAGCTAATGAAGACGCACGACTTCGAGCGTGCCTGTCCCGGAACCAGATTGCACGATGTCCTTCTCAACTGTCTGCGGCTGGTTGCCACCGTTTTCTTGACCGACTGTAACGACGAGAAGTTCTTTGAATACGACGTTATTGCCAAGCACCGAACCAAGTTTAGAAAGGCGGATGACGCCACGAAGGCAAAGCTCATCGACAAGGCGAGACGCCGGGGCAAGGTCGGTTGGAATTTCGGTACCAACGAGATGTTCGCTGGCAGTTTCTCTGCTAGCACAAGTCCTGGTCCCAAGGGCAAGTATGAACTTCAGTCGGCTCATATTCGTGCAGGCCATCTACATGCGGTTCGCTATGGCCCCGGCAAGAAGTACGTGAAGATCCAATGGTTCCGGCCCACCGTGGTCCGTCCCGACCTGGGGTTTTCCGAAGATTGAGCACCGAGGCAAATGGATTGCTGAATTGATGTAGCAGCACCAACGAGTTCAACACCTTGCGTGGAAGGCGGTCAACATGAACGAACCTGAGATCCGTGCTGGCAAGGGTAGCCATCGGGTTGTCCTTGCCAAAGAGAACGGAGAGACCAAGATGTGGTCCGAATGGTTTTCCGGTGGGGTCTGGTGTCGAGTTCCCCCCGACAGGTCGCGGACCAACCGCAAGCAACGACGGCCTGTTGGCCGCGTCGAGCAACCGAACCAACTCGCCGCCAAGGCAGACATCGAGACTTTGGAGGAGAGGGTCGAGGCCCTGGAAGTGAAGCTGGCTGACCAAGGTGACGGCCGGGAAGCCTCTCTGAGGATGGCCGAAGCCCAAGAGCGAATCGCCGACCACTTCGATCCGCCGCCGCCCGACATCGTCGGCACCGACCACGTTGCCAAGAGGTTGGGACTTTCGACGAGGTGGGTTTCTGAGATGGCTTCCAACGGCGAGATCCCCGAAGGGTGCAAAGTCAAGGGCACCGGCCACGGAAAGCCCTGGAAGTTTCACCGCCAAGCCATCGACAAGTGGCTGGCCAGCCGGTGAGGCACTTGACCGCCTGATACTATGGATCAAGAGAGACCGCACCCAGAAGGAGACGCCCATGCCCCGCAAACCCAAGAAGGAAAAGCAACAAATCACGGTAGTGGTCCACGGCCAGCCCATCTCGGTAAGCCTTTATCCGCCCAA
>JABMRB010000061.1 GCA_013202865.1 Candidatus Nealsoniibacteriota bacterium
CATCACCGAAACCAGCGCGAGCCGCATGGAGTTTTCCTTTTTTGCCACAGTTCTTGACGCGACGGAGTCCAGTCCCGATTATGGCGGTTTACCCTGCGGTAAACAAGCCGCGGGCCGGTCGCCTGGTAGTGGGTGGCTGGTGGCTGAGCGCAGTGAAGCCCCAGACCGGGCGAAGCTGGGGCACCGCTGCGCTTTGCCCCAGCCACCCGTCGTCGGCTTGATGCTGGCGCCAGTTCAAGCGCGGGGGCAAGCCCCGCGGCTCGCTACTTCGCCTCCGCTTGCACGCTTCCCGCTGGGCGGCAGTTCTCGCGGAGATCTTTAACGTGGGCGTCGGCCGCCGCCGTCAACCGAGCGGCGACGTCCGGATGCTTTTCGGCAACGTTTGTAGTCTCGGAAATGTCGGCTACTACGTCGTAGAGTTGCTCGGGCGCTTCGTCGGCTACCGGTGGCTTGGCGGGTTGACCGCGGCGGCGCCCTGCGCTTTCCGGCCAGGGGTAGAACTTCCATTGGCCGGCGCGGACCGCTACCTTGCCGCCATGGGCCACGATGTAGGCCTCGTGCGGGCTCTTCGCATCAGGCAAACCTTGCATCAGCGGCCAGATGTTCTTGCCGTCGATGATTCGGTCCTGCGGCACTTTGCCGCCGGTCAGGCCGGCGAGCGTGGGTAGCACGTCGATCGTGGCGGCCACTTCCGAGCAAACCTTGCCGGCCGGGATCTTGCCGGGCCAACGCATAATGCAGGGCACCCGGATACCGCCGTCGTAGAGGCTGCCCTTCTTCGCCCGTAGCGGCTTCGACGAACCGGGGGCGGCGCCGTTGTCGGTGGTGAAGATCACCAGTGTCTTTTCGTCGAGGTTCAGTTCCTTCAATGCTTTGAGGATCTCGCCGACCGACCAGTCGAGTTCTTCGATCACGTCGCCGAACAGCCCCTTCTCGGTCCGGCCGGTGAACTCCTTCGAGGCGTGCAGCGGGTAGTGGCACATCGTGTGCGGCAGGTAGACGAAGAACGGCCCGTCGCGATGTTCGCGGATGAACCGGATCGTTTCTTCGGTGTAGCGGCGTGTGAGCGTGGCCTGGTCGGCCGGGTACTCGATCACCTCTTCGTCGCGCATCAGCGGCACTTTGTTGCGAGGCGGCTTCTCCGATTTGATCCGCGCGGGCGTCCAACCTTCGCGAAGCACGATATCGTCCGCCAGCTTCGCGGCCGGGTCGATCGACATGTCGTTGCTGTAGGGGATGCCGAAGTAAGAGTCGAACCCCTGACGCGTGGGCAGAAACGGCGGCAAGTGGCCGAGGTGCCATTTGCCGATGCAGGCAGTGGCGTAGCCCTGCGGTTTGAGCATCTCGGCGACGGTGATTTCGGCGGGGTTCAGCCCGGTCTTCGCGCCGGGGAAGAGCACGGCCGCCATGCTCAGCCGCGGATAGTGGCAGCCGGTCATCAACGCCGTACGCGACCCGGAGCAGACCGGGCAGTTGACGTAGAAATCGGTGAACCGCATCCCCTCGTCGGCCATCCGGTCGAGGTGAGGCGTCTTGAATCCCTCGGCCCCGAAGCAACCCACGTCGCCATAGCCCTGATCGTCGGTGAAGATCAGCACGATGTTGGGGTGATCGGCAGCGGGGCAAAGCGCCGTCAGCAGGCCAAGTGTCAAGGTGGTGGCGGCAAGCAGTGCGAGGCGTGTAACGTGTGAGGGCATGGGAGGCTCCAGTTCGGATTTGGGAGTAGGTTCTTGTCTGGTGGGAAGCTCCGGCGGCGCGTTATCCCGTCAATTCCCACTGAACAGTCTGGCCATTCTTGCGCAGTGCATGGCTCGCTCGCGTTGCCCTGCGAGTTCGTACAGGCCGGCCAGGACGCCGTAGGTGGGCACGAAGGTGGGGTTGAGCTTCGTGGCGAGTTCGATATGTTCGAGGCCTTCGACGGGGCATTTGTCGCGGAGCAATTGCAGTCCGAGCCCGAGATGGGCCATGTGCGAATACGGGTTGGTTTCGACGGCCTTTTCAAACCATCGGCGGGCCTCGTCGAACATCTCTCGCCCGACATAGGTATTGGCCAAATTGACCATGGCGCTGGAATGCTCGGGATCGACCTCCAGGGCGCGCTTCAGGTACTGCTCGCCCTGCTGGAATCGTCCCTGCTCGTCGGCGGCGGCCCCGAGGTTGATCAGGGCGTCGATATGCCTGGCGTCCAGCTTGAGGATCCGCTGGTTCACTTCCAGAGCAGCACCGGAGCCGCCGTGTTCGGTCAGCCTGGCCGCGACGAAGGCCAGCGCCTCGACCTCGCCGCAGTCGAACGGATTGTCCGGCGAAGTCAAGATCTCGACGGCCTCGTCCACCTTGTCGTCAATGGCCAGGGCATAGGCCAGGGCGCGGCGGGTGATCGCGCAATGCGGATGGTCGTTGAGTCGCCCGCGATGGCGCTCTACGGCCCTGGCGGCCTTGTCGTTCCTCAGCCACAACAGACCCAGCGCTCGATCGGGCAGGGGGTCGAACGGGGCCGCGGCCGCGGCGGCGAGGTACTCGCGTTCGGCGTGGTCGACGTCGACGAGCGTGGCGATCTTTCGCAGGTTAATGAGCCTGGCGCGCAATGCGTCGGTTTCCGCTTCATGGTCGAGTTGGCCCTCAAACGGCGGGCGGAGCTTGCGGACGTACATCTCGACGGCCACGTCGTATTCGGCGCGGGCGTCGTAGCCGAGTTGTCGGCGCAGCGCCGCCTGGAGCTCGTATATGGCCGTAGGGCCTTGGCCCAAGTCGAGAGACAGGTCGGGCAGGACGCGCCGCAATGCCTTCGCCGCCGCCACGGCGGCGAGGACGTTGGCGCGGAAGTTCAGATGCACGTGGTCGACCAGCAGGTCGCTGCCGGGGACGCCCTGCTCCGCCTCGTCGGCCAGCGCGCCGGCCAGATCCGCCAGCGCCACGCGTCCGTCGGCGAGCCGGGCCATGTCGCGGATGATCTCGTCAATGCGGCTGTCGGCGCGGAACCGCAACGTGTCGAGGTCCCGCGCCCGGGCGTAGTAGTCGCGGGCGGCGGCTAGTTCGCCGGTCTCCTCGGCGCAGCGGGCGGAGGCGAAAATCAGCTCGGCGTGGGCGTCGTCGATTTCGGCCGCCTGGCGGAAGGTATTCAGGGCGCCGGCAAAATCCCCTTCCTTGCATGCCTGTCGCCCCGCCTCGTACAGCGCCGTCCATCGGGCCAGTTGCTCGTCGCCGAGGCCCGCACGGTGGGCCGAGCCGAACGGCGCGCACGAGCGGATATTGACGGGCACGGTGCAGAGAACCACGCCGGCGCCGGCATCGTCGGCATCGCAGAGAATGTCGTCGAGGTTCGACTTGAAATGGTCATAGCAGTCGGCCAGACGGGGATCGTCTAAGGCGACCTGCTGTTCGAGGAAGGCCTCCATCCCCATCCAAGTCTTGGCCCGCTTATCGCCTCGAGCCAATTCGGCCATCAGTTGGCTCGTCCGCGTGCCTTTTACGGCGATCATCGAGCGGATCATCCACGCACTGCCGTAGAGGGCCCCCGGCGTGGCCGCCGGACCGTACGGACCCACCACCTCGTTATTGCCCATGTACACCACCAGCGCGTCGGCGCCGGCGTCGGTGCAATCGGCAGCGATGTGCCTGACCACGTGCGATCCCATGGCCGTGACGGCGGCGTTGACGACCTCGTAGCGCCTGGTCGTCTTGCCACGATTGAGCACGGCCTCGAGGACTCGGCTGAAGCCGTAGATCGAGTCCGGATCCCCCGCAGCCGCCGAGCCGCCGAGGACGAAGATGCGGGTCTCGTTGCCCTTGGCGCCGAGCAACAACGCCTCGGGCCGGCGCGATAGCTCCTCGGGGACGAACTGAAGGCAGAAGTCATTGTTGGTGACCAGGAACGTTTCGCCCGAGGGTGCGGACCACTCGACGAGGAACTCCGTCGACCGGCCATAACTCGATAGCCACAGCAGGCCTTCGATCAGCAGCAACAGCAGCGTCGGGCTGAGTACGAGCAGCGCCAGTCTCAGCATCCAGCCCTTCCACCCGGCGCGGCGCCTGCGTTTTTTGAGGCGCCGATCCTTCCAACGCCGTGCGAACCAGTTGCGCCGGCACTTGGCCGCGCGGGCGCCATCGCCCGATGATTCATTTTCCGTGTGTGGCCCTTCGCTCTCGTGCATTCGTCCTGACATTTCCGTAAGATTCAAAAGAAGAAACGACCAACTCTTATCTTGTCTGTCCCTCATTCTTGTTGCCGTCAGCTATAAAGTCAACAGCCCGGTATCCGGAAAGAAAGTGGTCGGAGACTGGGTACCGGGGGCTGGGAACTCATGTGGTTCGGGCATTTCCGCAATAAACGGGGCACCGGTTCGCCGAAGTTCCGCAACGAGGTTGCCACGCATCGCGAGCAATCTCGCTCGGTGGGCTTTGTCGCCGACGAGGTTCTGCAACTCCTGCGGGTCGGTCCGTACGTCGTAGAGTTCCTCGTTCTCGCCTTCCTCCAGCGTGCGGATGTACTTGCACGGGCCCTCGCGCAATAGCACCCGACACCCGAGCGGATTCCAAGTAGAACTGCCCTTTAGGCGAATTCAGGCTTTGATCAACTAGATTGCTCTATGCAAGAAAGCGGCTCTCCGCGATGGTTGGTGATTGAAAACTTCATCAAGCCCATCGGGAGAGCCAAGGATGGCCAAGCGTA
>JABMRB010000476.1 GCA_013202865.1 Candidatus Nealsoniibacteriota bacterium
CAATCATCGCTCCGCCGGGGCAAGCCCGACGGTGGCGGACGTTGCAGGACTCCCACTGAGCATCGGATCGGCATCACCGCGACGAACGGGCGGCCCGAATAAGACGATTGACGCCGAAACCGGACTTTGCGATATTGGTGGGGTGACTGGTGAGTGGTGAGTGGTCTTGATGTCGAGCACCACTCACCACTCACCACTCACCACTCACCACTACTTCTCCGCCGGCGAGAGCGTAACCAGCACGTGGTGGTTGAGGTACTTCTTCGCCACGCGGACGACGTCCTCCAGTGTGACGGCCTCGATCCGGGCGTCGAACGTTTTGTCGTAGTCGTAGCCCAGTCCGTAGAGATCGTCCAGGGCGGCCTGCCGGGCTTGCGCGGCGATGGTGGTGTTCGCTTGCGCGTGCAACGCGGTGATCATCTGCAAGGCCGTTCGGAACTCCTCGGCGGTGATCTTGCCCTCTCTTGCCCGGGCGACGTTCTGCCGGATTCGGCCGACGACCTCGTCGATCTTCTCCGGCTGCGTCTGGCACATCACGGCGAAGAACCCGGGCGCGGGACCGGCGATCTGCATTGCATGGACGAAATAGACGAGCCCCTCACCCCGCAACTCGTTGTGAAGCCATCCGCCCGGGTAGCTGTAGCCGGACATGATCGCGTCGAGCACGGTCATTGCCGCATGGTCCCGTTTGTCGAGGATGCCGGTCCCCGGGTAGCCCATCAGGATCATCCCGGTCGGTTTGCCGGTCTGCTTGTGCCGCGCGATCGTCTTAGGGATGGCGTTGTCGCGGTTGAAATCGATCGGCTTGAAATCGGGGTCGGGCTTCAGACCGCCGAAGTGGCGTTTGACCAGCTTCAGGGCCTCGTCCTCGTCGACGTCGCCGAAGACGGTGACGATCATGTTGTTGGGCACGAAGTACTTCGCGTGATACTTGCGGAGGTCTTCAACAGCGAGCCGCTCGACTGTCTCCTTCTTCCCGCCTTGCAGCAGGTGATACGGCGAGCCGGCCGGGAGGTTGTCGTAGAATAGCTCGAAGATCTCGCCCTGCGGGCTGTCGGCGCGGCGGGCGATGGCACCCAGCGCCAGGGTCTGCATCTTCTTGAATTCGTCTTCGGGGAACGTCGGCCGGGTAAAGCACTCGGCGAACAACGCGGCGGCCTCGGGGAAATCTTCCCGCAACGTGGTCACGCTGCCGAAGGCCGTGTTGCGGCCCGCGCCGGTGCCGAACTGCCCGCCGATCGAATCGAAGTATTGGGCGATCTGCTGTGCCGAGCGGCCGGCGATCCCCTTGTCGAGCATCGCGCCGACCAGGGCCGAGCGTCCGGCGGTGGCTTCGCTGTCGACCAGCGAACCGGCCAGGACGAACGCCTGGAGGTTGACCATCGGCAACTGGGCATGGCGTTTGATCAACACCCGCAGCCCGTTCTCCAGCCGGACGGCCCGGATATTGCCCTCGCCGCCTGCCGCCTCGGCCCCGGTCCGTTCGGGGGCTCCGCCGGGCGGGGCGATGATGATGCGGTTGAGCCGGCCGGGTACGAAGTAACGCCGGGCCACGTCGCGGATCTGCTCGGCAGTGACCTGCTGAATGTTCTTGACGTAGGCGTGGTCGAACAACGGGTCGCCGCTGGAGAGGTAGTTGCGGCCCAGGCTCTCCGCCGCACTTTGCACGGTCTGCTGGCCGAAAACCAACTCGGCCGCCTTCTGCTTCTTCGCCTTGGCCAGTTCGGCCGGGGCCACCAATTCCTCCCGTAGCCGGTAGACGTCGCGAACGATCTCATCGGAGGCCTGCTGCCACTTGTCCGGTTGGGCGTTGGCCATCACGGCAAAGAACCCTCGGGCGTACGCCGGCGTGTAGCTGGCCGAACCGATCGAGAGGACCAACTGCTGCTCGTACTTGATCCGCCGCACCAGCCGCGAGCTGTCGCCTTCGGCCAGGATGTAGGCGGCCACGTCCAGGGCGTAGAGGTCGCGGTGCGAGAGCTTCACGGTGGGCCAGGCCAGCGTGACGCTGTACGTGCTGCCGTCCATCTCGCGAACCGCTTCGCGGGGCGAAAGCTGTTCGGGTTCCTCCGGCAGCGTGATCAGCGTCTCCCGCCCGCGCGGCGTTCCGGTCCATTGCCGGGCAATCTCGTCGAGCACGGCCTGCGTGTCGACGTCGCCAACCACGACGAAGATCTGGTTGTTCGGCACGTAGCGAGAGCGGTAGAAATCCTCGATCGTTTCGTTGCTTGTGGCATTGAGCACGTCGATATAGCCGATGATCGGGTGGCGGATCGGATGCTGTGTGTAGATCGTCTTCGAGAGCATGCTCCACTGCACGCGTTGCCGGTTGACCTCGCCGTCGGCCAGTTCGCGGCGGACGACCTTCAACTCCCGAGCGAACTCCGACGGCTCGAACTTGACGTGCTGCATCGCGTCGGCCACCAGGTCGATCGCCCGCATGGTCTGCTTGGCCGGGCAGTCGATGAAGTAGCCGGTCATGTTGGTCGAGGTGAAGGCGTTGGTCGCCCCGCCGAAGGTGTCGATGATCTTCTCGATCTCCTTCTCGGTTCGCTTCGTGGTGGTGCCGCCGGAAACGACGTGTTCGAGCACGTGGCTGATGCCGGCACCCAGGTAGCGGCCTTCGTAGGCGCTGCCGGTGTTTTTGACGTAGCAGCGGACCGTGGCGACCGGGGCCACATGGTTCTCCTGCACGATCACGGTCAGCCCGTTGGAGAGCGTGGCCATGGTAATCTGGCCGGGCAGCTTGCGAACGGCCTTGAACTCCGGCACGCCGGGGGCTTCCGCTTCGGCAGCCGGCGCCGGATCGGCTGGCCGCGGTGGTTCGGCGGCGGTGGCGACAGTCGCCAGCGAGCACAAGGCGATAGCGATAACGGTCAGACACACGTTTTTCTTCATCAGTTTCATTCTCGTTCATCCTCGCTTGCCGGTGGGAATGTTTCGGGGGCTTGCCGGGCCTCGTATTCTATGCACATCGATATAATAGGCATATCGCGGCGTGGCGGCAAGCGGAGGGGGGTTACAAGATCCGTCGGATAGCGCCACTTTCAACGGAAATGCGACAAATACAAGCTCGAAGCGCAAGCGAGTGGATTTGGTCGTAAGTGATCCACTCGCTTGCGCTTCGAGCTTGTATTATCTCCGTTCACGGGGCTTTGGCCGCAGTTCGGCCCGGTACCCCACGCAGCGCAGTCCGTGGGCGTTGTGGAAATCTCACTGCACCGTCACCTGCCGCCGCGCCGTCCCGCCCTTGACCGACCGAACCGTCACCGAAAACGGCCCCTTCCCGCGCACCAGCCAGCGAACATGCACGGCCCCCATGCTAGGCACCGCCGGAATCCGCATCTGCTGCGGGCGACGCTTCTGCTCGGTAGAGTTGCGGAAGAACTTGTCGGCGGTGTACATGCCGAGATAGACTTCCATGCCCTTGCCTTCGATCGAGACCAGGTCGGGCGTGGTGATCTTGCGCCGGACGTCCACGGCCGTGCGCGTCGGCGTGAGCTTGGGGTTGATCAGCACGGCGGTTACTTGCGTCAGGCCGCCGACGGCCGGTGTTGCTTCGATCGATTCGATTTGAATTTGCGGAAGCTGGTCGGCGTGGTAGAGCGTGAAGGCCATGTTGCGGTGGCATTCCTCTTCCAATAGGAACGACGGCGGCTGCCGGCCCCAGTTCTTCTTGAAACCGCCGACCTCGATCTTGCCGTATTGCGGATGGTCGACCTCGTGCCACGGCACGCTGCCTTGGCCGAAGAGCAGGTACTTGTCGAAGATCTCTTTCTGCTGCGACCGCTCGCTGCCGGTGGTCGACTTGCGGAAGTAGTTCTGCGAGGTGAACAGCTCGTTGGTGAACGTGTAGAAGCCCCGCATCTGGTAACACCAATCGCCCTCGCCGCCGTAGACGCCGTACAGGCCGGTGCCGATCTCAATGACGCGATAGCCGGGCAGCATCACGGCCCCCCGCTGGGCGATGGCTTTGAGCACGGCGACGTCGGACGATTCGTAGCTGTCGTCCTTGGTGCCGGGGCCGTGGAGGATCATCCCGCCCGTGTTGTGGTAGTGCTGGGCGGCGGCGATGTTGGGATGGTCCGTCACGAAGTCGGCCGCCATGCGGTTTTCGAGGATCGAGAAGGGATAGCGATAGGCCCCGCGCTGGATATGGCCCGGCTGCCACTTCCATGCCCAGTCGCGGTTGGGGTCGTAGTATCCGTCGCTGTCCTCGTTGACGCGCCCGTCGCCGTCGTTGTCGAAGCCTTCGGTACCCAGCAAACGATACTGGCCGCGTTCATCATCCTCGACGCGAACCATCATGTGCGGATACTTTTCGTGCGGTTTGTATCGCCCGGCCGGATCGCGGACCCGCATCTGGGTGATGTGTCCGTCGTTGTCGAGGTCGTCGGCAGGATCTTCGTCGACGCGCCCGTCGCGGTCGTCGTCCACCGGCCGCTGCCCGGCACGGGGTGAACTCGTGGTGTTGGGGCGAACCATGTGGGCGTCGCGGCTATCGGGGCTCATCATCGGCAGCAGGTAGAACGTGCGGCGGTCGACCAGTTCGGTGATCAACGGATTGCGGCCGTACATTTCCAGCAGGTACCATGCCGTGTAGAGCGTGACTTCGGTGCCCTGGATTTCGTTGGCATGGATACCGCCGCCGACCCAGAAGGCCGACTTACTGCGGTCGTCACCCGTCTTGGAATTGGTCACGGTGAGCAGCCACATCTCCCGGTCGCCGTACGACTTGCCCAGCGATTGGAGCCTGGCGTGCTGTGGATGTGCCTTGACCATGGCCTTCAAGAGCTTGGTCACTTCGGCGTAATCGTGGTAGCGATTCCAGCGGACGGAGACCTTAGGATCGGCCGGGGCCCCCATCGGCTGATAGACGTTTTCCGGTGTCGCGGCCGAGACGCGCACGGCCGAGAGAACGATCGCGGCGATCCACGTCAGGCGCATCACGGGGCGTATCCCAATCCACTCTCCCCTCTCCCCGCTTGCGGGGAGAGGGGTCGGGGGTGAGGGGCTTCGCAGTAGGCTCATATCTTGAAAACAACTCATATCGAATAACTCACTTTCACGGTTTCGTTTCAGCCAAGGTGATCTTCTTCATCTGCGAGCCCACCGACGGACTCCATACGCGCGCCCGTAGCGTGGCCGATTTGGCGTTGGCCAGCACGACCAGCCACGTCTGCTCGGCCTTGCCGCCATGTCCGGCCAACACGGGAAGTTGAAGGCGCGGGTGACCGGCGGCCAGCGACGCACCCTGGGGCAGTTGCAACTCGATCTGGAGCTTGTGCGGCTGCCGTGTGGTTTCGCCCATCTGCGACATGGTGGGCAGATAGCCCCGGTTGACGACCGCCACGGTCACCCGCCACACGCCGCCGCCGAGCGATTCGGCCTTGGTCTCGTGGATCGCCACCTGCGGCAACAGTTCCACCAGCCGGCGGACGAATTGCCCGTGCTTCTCGGCCAGCGGGTCGAGCCGGTCGACGGGCGGGTTCAGTTGCAGGAACGGCCGCAATCCGCCGACTTCGACCTGTTTGCCGGGGAAATCGGGGTGTTCGATCCGCTTCCACTTCGCGAACCCGTCGATCTTCTCCCGGTCGAACCATCGCAACGCGTTGATCTCATCGGCGCCGCGTTTTTCCTCCTTGGGCTCTTCAGCTTCGGATTTCTCTTCTTCCGACTTTTCCTCTTCGGATTGCTCCTCTTCGGGCTTCTCGGTGGCCGCCTCGTCTTTATCCGACTCTTCCTTCTCGACGGCGACCTGCGGGATCCACCATCCGCGGCAGCCCAACGACCATCGGCCGTAGTGGAAATAGGCCCACTCGCTGAACGAACCCTCGCCGCGGACCGACTCGGGCGGATTCTCACCGCCATGGATCTCGCAGTACGCCTCGGCGATGAAATCGAAATAGGGCGAGTCGTCACTGCGCACGGCCGTCTTGATCCGCTTCGACTCGGAGGAGCCGTCCGGCTTCCACGATTGCATCAGGTTATCTTCGGGCGTGAAGGTCACCACGGCCGCGATGTTCGGATGCGAGAAGGCGAAATCGGCCACCGCCCGGGTCTCGATCTCCGAGACCTGATGCGGCCCGGCCCCGCGCTCAAAGTAGGGATAGCGGAACGTGAAATTGCGGTTGAAGGCCACGCCGCCCGCCGGGTCCTCGCCGTGCTCGTCGTCCTCGTCGCGGTCGCGGCCTTCGACGTATATGCGGTATCGGCCCTGTTCGTCGCGCTGGGGATCGGCCTCGATCAACACGCGCGGGTCGTTCGGGTGCGGCATGTAGGGCCCGGTCGGATCGGCTACGCGGAGCGTCGTGATCCAGCCGTCGCCATCGAGATCGTCGGGGCCGTCCTCGTCGATCTGGCCGTCGCGGTCGTCGTCCGTATTGCGGTCGTTGCCGGAGCGCTCGAAGTACGGCCGACGGAAAAAGGCCTCGCAAGCATCCGGGGCCGGCCGGGAGATGACGTAGAACGTGACCCGGTCGAGTAGCTTGCGGTTCGCTTCGTCGGCCAATCCACGGGCGACCCGCACGGCCAGTTCGCTGCCGGCAAGATGCGGCGCATGCACGCTGCCGACGATCAGCACGGCCGGCTTTTCGTCGAGCCTACCTGTCCCAATGCTCAGCAAATAGACTTCCCGCCGCCCGACGGTGGTTCCCAACGACTCGAGCGTGGCGAACTCGCCTGCCGCGATTGCCTTGAGTTGCCCTCGCATCGCGTTGTAGTCGGCGTACCCCTCAACGGCCGGCCGGTCGGCGACCGCCGTGTGGCACACCAACAATAGAGCAAAGCCGCAGATCATTCTCATCATATTGCATCTCCCAACAGTTCACGGCGAGCCGCGGAGCTCGTCCCCGCGCTTTTGCTGCCGTGTCGTGTAGCTTTCCCACCGTGTCGCCTTCCCGCCGTGAATTCACGGCGGGTTAAATAGCTTGTCCCGCGCAGAGTACCCAACCGGGCGCGGCGCGGGGGCAAGCCCCGCGGCTCGCCTCATTATAGCATGCCGTGCGGTGATATTGCCCCCCCCCACGGGCGACGGGGTAGATGTGGGATTGACTCCAAGTCCGCCTCGCTTAGAATCTTGGGGGCTGCCGCGGTTGAAACTCGGCTGGGACGGCTGGGCGTGGATTGGGCCGGACCACCAAAAATGGAGACGAACGTGCCATGATTGCCAGATCTCTGTCGGTTACACTCGTCCTGGCCTCGATTTGGAGCGTGCCGGGCTGCGAACAATCCACCCCGAAGGACCCCATTCGCCCGGTAAGGGCGATGACGGTCGGCGACGAAAAGGCCTTGGAAGGCCGGGCGTTCCCCGGTCTGGCGAAGGCCACGCAGGAGGTGAACCTGTCGTTTCGCGTCCAGGGGAAGCTGGTGGAATTGGCGGTTCAGGTAGGTACGGTCGTCCAAAAGGGTGACCTGCTAGCGAAGATCGACCCGCAAGACTACGAGGTCGCGTTTCAGAGCGAGCAAGCCAACTTGGCCAAATCGCAGGCAGAATTCGATGCCATGAAAGAAGGCGCTCGCCCGGAGGAACTCGCGCAACTCAAGGCCAGCGTGCAGATGGCCCAGGCCGGTTACGAAAAGGCGAGAAGCGACTTTTCGCGTGCGGCTGCGTTGATCCGGTCGGATGCCATCGCCGCGGCAACCTACGAGCGGAAGCGCCAGCTTGCGGTGCAAATGGCGGCCGAGTTGCGCACCGCCATGGAGGCCCTGAGGATTGGTGAAGTCGGCGCCCGCGTGGAGGACATCCGGGCGAAGGAGGCGGAAATCGCATCGCTGACGGCTGCCGTACGGGCGGCCTCCGATCGGCTGGGGTACACCGAACTTCGCGCCCCGTTCGCCGGTGAGATCGCGGCGAAATACGTCGAGAATTTCGAGACTGTCCAGGCCAAGCAGCAGATCGTTCGGCTGTTGGACATCTCCCAGATCGAAATGGTCATTGATATTCCGGAGACCTTGATTTCGCTGGCTCCCTACGTGAAGGAAGTCGCCTGTCGCTTCAAGCCGCTTCCCGATCGGGAGGTGGAACTGATCGGCAAGATCAAGGAGATCAGTGCGGAGGCCTCGGAAACGACGCGGACCTACCCGGTCACGGTGATCATGGCCCAGCCCGACGACGTGAAGATTCTGCCGGGGATGGCCGGGATTGCCCGTGCTCACGGCGAGTTGCCCGAGAATCTCGCCAAGGAAGGGTTCGTGATCCCCGCCGCGGGGTTGCTGCCCGGCGAGAACGACAAGTGGTTTGTCTGGCCGATCGAGCGGACCGAGACGTCAGGCAAGGGCAAAGTTGCGGCTCGCAAGGAGGTCGACCGGCACGAATTGACGACACTCGGTGTGCGGGTTACCGGTTTGGCGAAGGGGCAGTTGATTGCCATCGCGGGGGTGCATTACCTCGAGGAAGGCAGGGAAGTTCGCATCCTGGGTCAATCGACAGAGGAGGAGCCCAAGTGAGCCTGGCCAAAATCGCCGTCGAAAAGAGAACGATCACCGGCTTCACCACGGCCCTGCTGCTGGTCAGCGGTCTGGCCGCCTACACGCAACTCGGGCAACTGGAGGATCCGGAGTTTACGGTCAAAACGGCCATGGTCTCGGCTAGCTATCCGGGCGCGACCGCCGCGGAAGTGGAGTTGGAGGTCGCCGACCGGATCGAGTTGGTCATCCAAGAGATGCCGCAGGTGAAGTTCATCGAAACGCTCTGCCGGCCCGGGGAGGCGATCATCAAGGTCGAAATCCTGGCTAAGCACCCTTCCACTGAGTTGCCGCAGATCTGGGACGAACTCCGCAAGAAGGTCGGCGACGTCCAGGGCTTCCCACCCGGGGTCAGCAAGCCGCTGGTGACGGACGACTTCGGCGAAGTCTTCGGATTCCTGATGGCGGTTACCGGCGACGGGTTCACCTACGCCGAACTGGAAGACTACGTCGACATTCTCAAGAAGGAGTTGAGTCTGATCAAAGGCGTCTCGCGCGTCGAGCTTTGGGGTACGCAATCGCGGTGCATCTATCTCGACGTTGCCGAGGCAAAACTCTCCCAACTCGGCATCACCACGGAGGACCTGCAGGCGACCCTGACGCAGCAGAATCTGGTCGTCGATTCCGGCGGCGTCGACCTGCCCGTCGAGCGGCTGCGAATCGAGCAAACCGGGACCTTCCAATCGCCCGAGGAGATCGGCGACCTGATCGTTCGCGGGCGGACCTACCCTCGCTTCGCCGGCACGGACGAGTTGCTGCGAATTCGCGACGTCGCCACGGTCCGGCGCGGCTATCTGGAGCCGCCGTTCTGGCAAATGCGTTATAAGGACGAGGAGACTCGCGACATCGACCAGCCGGCGCTGGGAGTTTCGATCTCCAACGTCTCCGGGGTCAATATCGTCGACATGGGCCGGGCCGTGGATGAGCGGCTGGCTGAACTGACCGCCGAGCTGCCCACCGGGATCGAGTTTCACAGGATTTCCTGGCAATCGGACGCCGTCACCGAGTCGATCCGGTCGTTCATGGTCAGCCTGGCGGAGGCGGTGGCAATTGTGCTGGTCGTGCTCTGGCTGGCGATGGGACTTCGCGTGGCATTGATCGTCGGTTGCTGCGGCCTGGTCTTCACGATCATCGCCACGTTTCTGTTCATGGGCCTCTGGGGGATCGACCTGCAGCGGATGTCGCTCGGCGCGCTGGTGATCGCCATGGGGATGATGGTCGACAACGCGATTGTGGTGGTCGACGGGATCCTCGTTCGCGTGCAGCAGGGGGTGGATCGGGTCAAGGCGGCCGTCGAAGCGGCCACCCAGCCCTCCTGGCCGCTGCTGGGAGCCACGCTGATTGCCGTGATGGCCTTCTATCCGATCTACGCCTCCGACGAAGGCGCCGGCGAATACTGCGAGTCGCTCTTCCAAGTGGTGGCGATCTCGCTGATGCTCAGTTGGGTGCTGTCGGTGACGATCACGCCGCTGATGTGCATCTGGTTGCTGCCGGCGCCAAAGACCTCCGGCGCAGGCGACGACCCTTACGGCGGGCGATTCTATGGGATCTTTCGAGGTCTGCTGCAAGGGGCCATCCGCCGCCGCTGGGCCGTGCTGGTCGTGCTGGGGGCCCTGCTGGTTGCGTCGCTGTGGGGATTCGGGAGCGTCGACCGGACGTTCTTCCCTGATTCCGCCCGATTGCAGGTGATGATCGACTATTGGGCTTGCGAGGGAACTCGTATCCAGACCGTCTCCAACGACATCAAGGAGATCGAAGATCACCTGGTCGACGACCCCAAAGTCGCGTGCGTGACCACGTTCGTCGGCCAGGGACCGCCGCGGTTCTATCTGCCGGTCGACCCGGAGTTGCCTTACCAGTCTTACGGCCAGTTGATCGTGAACGTCAAAGACTTGAAGGGGCTCAACGAGTTGATCCCCGAGATCGACGAGTGGATGGCCAAAAACGTTCCGCAGGCGTTATGCGTGGTTCGACGATACGGCCTGGGCCCCAGCGAGACGTGGAAGTTCGAGGCCCGGATCAGCGGCCCGGCGGTGGCCGACGCCGACCATCTGCGGGAATTGGGTACGGAGGGCGTCGAAATTCTTCGCGGTTCTCCGCTGACCAAGGCCGCGCGGACCAACTGGCGACACCGCGTCAAGAAAGTCGAGGTCGACTACAACCAGCAGCGGGCCCGATGGACCGGCGTCTCCCGCGAAGACATCGGTGCGGCCACCCGCCGCGCTTACGACGGCTTTGCCGTCGGCCAGTACCGCGAGAACGACAAACTGTTGCCGATCATGCTGCGGCACGTCGAGGAGGAACGCAAGCAATTCGCCGGGTCGATCGATCTATTGCAGGTCCATCCGGCGATGTCCAGCCAGTCGGTGCCCCTGGGACAGGTGACCGACGGGATCAACGTGGAATCGGAAGACCCGATCATCTGGCGACGGGACCGCCGCCGCATGATCACCGTCCAGGGCACGCCACCCGACGGGGTCCCGGCTTCGGCGCTCCGCGACAGCGTGCTGGAGGACTTCGAGGCACTCGAAGCCAGGTTGCACAAAGAGAACTACCAGCTCGATTGGGGCGGCGAATACGAAAGCTCGCGTGACTCCCAGCAATCGCTGATCCCGGGGATCGTGCCCGCGGCGGTGCTCATGGCGCTGATCGTCGTCGGCCTGTTCAACGCCTTCAAGCCGCCGCTGATCATCGCCTGCGTGATCCCCTTCGCCGTCATCGGCGTTACCGTGGGGTTGCTTTCGACCGGGCAGCCGTTCGGGTTCCTGGCCCTGCTCGGCGCCATGAGCCTGGTGGGGATGATGATCAAGAACGCGATCGTGCTGCTGGACCAGATCAACATCGAAAAGGCCGCCGGCAAGAGCGACTACCAGGCCGTGATGGACTCGGCCCTGTGCCGGCTCCGCCCGGTCGTGCTGGCGGCGGCCACCACGGTGCTCGGCGTGATCCCGCTGCTGCAGGACGTATTCTGGGTCGCCATGGCCGTGACGATCATGTTCGGCCTGGCCTTCGGCACGATCCTGACGATGATCCTGTTGCCCGTGTTGTACGCGTGCTTCTTCCGGCTTCCCGCCGAACCACCGCAAGACACCGCCTAGCATAATTCCAATAGCCGAGGGCGGAAGCCCACGGATGCCCCCCAACATGCACCGACATCGCTTCGATCTCCTGCTGGCTGCCCTGGTGCTGCTGCTGTTTGCGATGCCGATCGTGCGGCTGCTCGGCCTGGGCTCCAGCGTGGTGACCTCGCGGATCGTCCTGACCGTGGTCTTCACGGCCATGCTGATCGCGGCCGTCTACGCCGTCAGGCAAAGCCGCCGCTCGGTGACTGTCTCGCTTCTGCTGGGGGTGCCCGCGTTTGTGCTGCAAGGGTTGAGCACCTGGCTGGATCGCGAAGCCCTGGTGATTTCCGCCCACTTGTTGGTGATCGCGTTTCTCGGCTACGTAGTCGTCGTGATCCTGAAGTTTCTCTTCGCGGAGAAACGGGTCACGTCGAACGTGATCTTCGCGTCGCTGTGCGTTTACTTGCTGCTGGGCGTGACCTGGGCGGAGGGGTATTCGCTGCTGGAGGTCGCCGAGCCGGGATCGTTTCGGTTTGCGTATCCTGAGGACATGGCCGCGGGCCGGATGCGGATCGGCGGCGAGCATTCGCTGCTGCCGCTCTACTACAGCTTCGTGACGATGACTACGCTCGGCTACGGCGACATCGTGCCCGTCTCGTCGGCCGCTCGAATGCTGGCCGCCGTCGAAGCCGTGATGGGGCAACTTTACCTCGCCGTGCTGGTTGCCCGGCTGGTGGGGTTGCATATTTCGCAGACGAGAAGCGGCGATTAGGAATCAGCCTTCGACGGCCTTCAGGGCTTCGGTGGCAGCGGCGCTGACGTACTCGTCATCGTCCTTGGCGGCCTTCTTCAACGCGTCGACGGCGTCTTTGGCCAGTGGCCCCAGTGCGCCGAGGGCTTCGGCGGCATGCATCCGGGTGATCGCCTTGGGCTGCTGGAGGGCCTTGATTAAAATGGGCACGGTTTCCTTGCAGCACTCCTCGCACTTGGGATCGATCTGGACCAAGGCCCAGGCGCTGGTCATGGGCAGAAACTCATCTTTTGCAGCCAAGTTCTTCTTCAGGGCCGACTTAGCCTCGATCGCGTCCGGTCCGATCTTGCCCAATGCAAGGCAGGCCGCGTAGCAGACGTCTTCCTCCGGGTCGCCGAGCGAGTCGATCGCGGCCGCAACCGCTTCCTTGGCGTCCGGGCCGATGGCGGCGATGGCAAAGAGCACCTCGCAGCGGGTCTGAGCATTTTCGTCCTTGAGTGCCTCGATCAACGCGGGAACCGCTTCCTTGGCGGCCGGGCCGATCCGGGCGATGATCGCGGCGGCCCTTGCCCGGGCGTCGGCGTGCTCCAGCGCCTTAATCAACCGGGGCACGGCATTCTCGCCGAGACTGGCCAGGGCGTCGAGGATCGTGTTGACCGCTTCCGGACTGGCCTCTTCCATCAACTTGTCGAACAACGGCCGCGTGATCTCGGGGTCGGGATCGAGGTCGATCAGTGCCTGGGCCGCCGTCTCGCGGACCATCTGATCGGGCGCCTTCAACGCTTCGATCAGCCGGGGAACCGCGGCCTTGGCGAACTCTTCATCATCGGGATTGATTTTGGCCAGTGCCCAGAGGCAGACGGTTTGCAGCATTTGAGGCGAATCCTCGGCGTCGGCCAGTTCCTTGAGCTTGGCTTCGGCCGTCTTGGCCTCCGGGCCGATGGAGCCCAGGGCATAGGCAGCGGCGCCGGAGTTGATTCGTTTGACGCAGTCGAGCGCAGCGGTCAACTCGGGCACGGCCGGCGCGGCCTTCGGGCCAATGGCCGCCAACGCGAGAATGGCCTCACGACGGAGATCCAGGTGATTCGTATCCTTTTCCGTCTCCAGCAGCTTGACCAAGGCCGGCACGGCGTCGGCAGCGTCGGGCCCGATTTCGGTCAGGACGACGCAGGCCCAGTGGCGAGCCTCTTCATCCGCCAACGCCTTGATCAACCCTTCGACCACCTCTGCGCCTCGGTCGGCCAAGGCGCTCATCACGTGGAGCCGGACGTTCGGATCCGCCTCTCGCAGGAGCTTGTTGAATAGCGGGATAACCACGTCCGGTCCGGGCTTAATGCTGCCCAGGGCTTCGACCGCCTCGCGCTGTACCACGTTGTCCTTGTCGGCAACCAGTTTGACCAGGGCCTCGGCGGCCGATTTGGCTGGGGCACCGATCTTTCCCAGAGCCTGGGCGGCGTGGGCACGAATCGAGGCCGAATCGTCACCGAGCAACTCGGTCAGCGTGGAAACGACCTTCTCGTCGGCAGTTTCCGATCTCCCCAAGGTGTCGATCGCGCTGAGGCGGTCGGACTCCTTGGCCGTATCCGAAGCGGCAATCTCGATCGGCTTAGGAGTCGAGCCCCCGGTTTCGGCCGTCCCGTCGGGATCTGTTCCGTCAGATTGCTGTTGCCCGGCCGGTGGCACCGATTCGCCCGGACACCCTGCAAGCAAAGGAAACGCCAACGCGAACACGCACCAGGACATACGGCAGATTGAAGAGTCTTTCATTATTTCCTCCACGGAGAACACGAGGTGTTATCGTCACCCATCTTCCAAGCCACCCGGCATCCTTTCCCCCCGGCGACGGGGGCTTCCGCCCGGGCACCCGTTGACGAACATTAGATTTACGATATTATATCAATTGGGTGCAGGAGGGGAACCACCCCTTGTCGCCGGGGGCGGATTGCGGCAGAATTGGAGAAAGTGCGAGGATCAATCGAGGTTCACAGATCATTACAAGCTCCGGCAGGTGCCGATCACAGGAGACCCTTAGTATGAGACAGTTCGCGATTCTAGCTTTGGCGGGCACATCGATCGCCCTGGCGACAGCCTACGGTCAGAACAGCGGTTTTCAGGGCACACCCGTGGCTCCCACCGGCGGAACCACATACGTCGGCGGTGGCTATGGCGGCGGGTATCACGCTTCGACGGCCGCCGAGGGCCAACTGCGAGGAATGGGTGACTTGGTAAGATCGAAGGGTGAGGCAAACCTTTCCAATTCCGCAGCGGCGATCAACTACACCGTCGCCCAGTCAAATGCAATCCAAAACAAGGCCGCCTATACGGAGACCTACTTCGAGATGCGCCGGGCGAACAAGGCCTACCGGGCCGCGGAGAAGGGACCAAAACCGACCATGGAGCAGTTGGTCCGTCTGGCTCAGGACGGCGCGCCCAAACGACTCAGTCCCAGCGAGCTGGACACGGTGACCGGGTCGGTCAACTGGCCACGGGCACTGCAGGCGGACTCCTTCGCCAATCAACGCACCTCGCTGGAGGCGGCTTTTGCCCGGCGGGGAACAAATAGCGTCATCGGCACCAAGGATTACACGTTGGTCCGCAACGAGACGACTGCGATGCTGGCGGACTTGAAGAAACAGGTCCGCGATATGCCGCCGCAGGAGTACAGCAACGCCAGGAAGTTTCTCGAGAGCCTGGCTTACGAGGCCACACAGCCAGCCGGCTAAGTCTTGTCCGACGGGGCCGGTTCTTTGGTGGCGTCAGGTTCCGGCTTGGCAGGTGTCGACTTATCGGGTGTCGCGGCGTCGATTCGCTGCTGGGCCTCGCCCGCCAGTTGGTCGAGATACTTCTGTAGCGACAGGTAATCGCCCGCGCTGATCTGGTAGGCCAAGGTTTCCAGCTCCTTCTTCATCTTCCCCGCGGCGTCGACCATTCCGCGGAAATCCTCTACGGTAGGCTCGCCTTCTTTCTTGTACGGCACTTCGACCCGCGCCCGTTGCTCGGCAAATCGCTTGTCCATCAGCACGGGCGGCCACTTGATGACACCCTGGGGCTGCTGTGTTCCGCCGACCTGCATGGTGGCCGCGGCCATCGGTAGACCGCTCGACACCGCGCGTGGGGCGCCGGTGGTATATTGTCTCGATGGGGCCGGCGCACTCGCCCGCCGCTGGAGCATCCAGTCGCGGCTGGTTTGCCCTTGGGATTGCTGGGGAGCGGAGCGGGCCTGGTTGGAGAGCGTCTGGCGGATGCCCATCTGCACGGCCGTGTTCTGCTGTATCGCCCGCTGCTGGGCCGCTTGCTGCTGGCGGCCAGCCTGCTGCAGCGACGTGTTGTACGTTCGGCTCGTGTCGTAAGGATATCCTCCCCAACCGCCACGTCCCGCCCCGTAGGGACCGAACTGCGCGGCGGCACGATCGGCCGGACAGACCGTGGCGAGGAATCCCAGCACAAACAGAAGTCGGTATGGCATCGATCGGAGCATCGGGTTTACTCCCGGGTGACGAGGCTCAGCCCGCGGCGTGCAAACTCCACGCGAGTAGCACCGGTGCGGGCGGGCAGGTACATCGCTAAGTCAGTCTACGTCGCTCCGAATCGAGAGGCAAGTTTCTTGGCGTAGCCACGGATTTCGTCGGGGCTGCCATTTGCGTGCCAGGGGGTTGAAGAACGGGCGATGACACCCCCCTGTGGAGTTATACACATTCCGTTGTGTCGCGAGAACAATCATGCATAGCTGTGAGCTATGATTGAGCATTGACACGACTCGAAATCTTGCAGGAGCGAATCCGATGAAGCGATCAGCGACTCTTCTCATTGCGTTTGCCGTTGCCTTGGCGACGGTCGTCCCGGGCTTCTCCGCAGAGGGCAAAGGGAAGAAAGCCGACCGCAAGGCGATCACCAAGCTTGCCGCGTCGTACCAGGCGGCCTTCAATCGGGGCGACGCCAAAGCGATTGCGGACCTCTACACGCCCGACGCTCATTTCGTCGGGGCGCGAGGCATTTCACTCGAAGGACGCGAGCAGATTCAGGAGAACTACGAGCGTTTCTTCGCACTGAACCCGAACGTGCAATTGACGACCAACGTCACCTCAACCCGCTTTGTGGGAACCGACGTGGTGGTGCTCACCGGTGCTCCCAAGATAGAGCCTCCGCTGGCCGGTCGGCCGGTTGAAGCCCGAACCACGGTAATCCTCGTGAAACGGGACGGCCAATGGATGGTCGACAGCGCCCGCGACACGTTGGTCCCGCTCGACTCGAACTACGACCACCTGAAGAAGCTCGATTGGCTAATCGGCGAGTGGGGAGACCCGGCCACGGACTCGGAGGGTGTCTCGGTCGAGGCCACCTGCGACTGGACGATCAACAAGAACTACATTATCCGCCGATTCAACGCCGTGGTGAAAGACCAGGTCTCGACGGCGGGTGTCCAGGTGATCGGATGGGATCCACGGGTAAGCCAGATTCGCTCCTGGGTCTTCGACTCCAAGGGCGGTTTCATCGAGGGTTTCTGGCGACCGGACGGCAATCGCTGGATCGTCACAACGTCCGGCGTGTTGCAGAACGGGAGCGAAGTCTCGGCGGTCAATACGGTAACGCGGATCGACGACGACACGTTTACGTTCCAATCGACAAACCGCTTCCTGGACGGGCAGCAGCAGCCGGACATCGAACCGGTGGAGGTCAAGCGGCGCGGCACCGCCGGCGGCCAGCAAGGCACCGCCCCCGGAAAAGGCACGCCGCGCGAGACAATTCTCCCGTAGTCGGGTTGCCTCGGCCGGGGGTACTAGCGATTCTCGTCGCCACGTCACAATCCCTACTCGCCCGGCGTTGCTGCCACGTAGCAGAGGACCTTGCCGTCGACGGTGGATACGAGCAGCCGGCCGCCCGAGACAGCCATCCCGTCGAGGATTGGCGGGGCGTCGAGTTCGCATTCCGCCAGGATCTCTCCATCCGCGGCGGAGAGGGCCAACAGCTTTCCACCCCGCCGGCCCTCATAGGCGGCCCAGGGATCGGTCCGATCGAGGACGTCGGGTGCGCCGGCGGCGAACAACGTGTCGCCGCACAGCACCATCGACGTGACGCGGACCGGCACACGGATAGACCAGCGTTTGGGGATCTTGATCCCGTACTCTTTCTTGCCGGCGCTGGCTACCTTCTTCGTATCCACGCCCATGATGGCCGCCATCTCGGCAGCAAACAGCTCGTAGCCCTCCGTGCCGGGTGCAAAGAAACCGCCGTATCCGGTCATCGCCTCGCGGGCTCGCACGCCGTAGACCGCGGCGTCGTCGAAGACCAGGTACTCGGCGATCGGCCGGTCGCCCAGGTACCACCGGGCTCGGCTGAACCACTCGTCGTCCAACATGCCGGAGGTGGTCCGCAGGACGTCGTTGCCTGCTCGCCAAGCCTCGTTGCCTATCTCGCCGTTGGGCTCCGGGAAGATCTGCCGCTGGCGCATGGTGATCGACTTGCCGCGGCCGACCAGCAGATCGGCGAGCAAGCCCGAGTCGCCCAGCCGGTCGGTCCCCGCGTCGATCTCCATCGCGTGATCCGACGCGATCGTGCGGCGCGAGATGATCTTGCCGGTGCGTGCGTCGACCGCAAACGCCAGGATACCGCCGTCGAGGAAGGAGGATCGCCCGGCGGTGAAGTAGACGACTCCGTCTTCGACCAGCGGGCTTCCATGGATGGGCCATGCCGACTCGATGCCGTCGAGCGCCCCGACGAATCGCTCCTGCGGGGCGCCGCGTAGCCGCCAGGCAAGTCGGCCGTCGGACAGCCGCACGCAGTAGAGCCAGCCGTCGGCACAGCCGAAGTAGGCTCGTCCGCGGTCGATCGTCGGCGGTGTATCGATTCGGCCGCCGGCTGTGAAGGACCAGATCCGCTTCCCCTCATTTGCCGACAGCGCCACGACTTGATGCGCGTCGGGTACGGCCGTCAGCACCGTATCGCCGACGGCGACGCAACCGGTCGGCTTCTCTGTCCGGCGAGCGTGAGCCGACGCGCCCAAATCAACTTCCCATACTTTCGTCAAGTCGGGCGCCAAGGACGTTGCCGTCGAACCGCTACGGCGGCGGTCGTGCCGATACATGGGCCAGTCACGGGAAGGATGAATGATGAATGATGAATGATGAATGTTCTCGCCGTAGGCCGGGCCTCGCTGCAACTCGTGAGCATCCGCCTCGGAAGAAGACGCTTCTGCCTCGGGTGCCAAGGCGATGAAGCCGTTGAGTTTCGAGCTGATGTAGCAACTACACGGGTGCGGGGTCGCGTAGATCATCCCATTGCATGGAAACGCACCCAGGCGGCACGTTCCGCGGACCCA
Organism: Candidatus Nealsoniibacteriota bacterium; assembly: GCA_013202865.1. Lineage (GTDB taxonomy): Bacteria > Planctomycetota > Planctomycetia > Pirellulales > Thermoguttaceae > JABMRB01. Next base: position 18,596 of record JABMRB010000476.1, read on the forward strand.
GTGGTTCAGGTCCGTCTGCTTGTCGGCCCCTGCTCGCCCAGCCTCGTAGTCCCAGTTGATGAACTCCAGCCCCCGGTAGCTGGTCATCATGAATCGCGTCGTTGCCTTGTTTCGGTAGCAACGATGATGGTGGCCGTTGTCGAAGGCCTCGAAGTTGGAGATCTTTCGCCGAACTTCGCCGGTCGCGGTGTCCATGCCCAAGATGGACGGCGTCTCGAAATCGTGTGCCCAGACTAGCCCGCCGACGACGAACACGTCGGCCGGGTGCCCCCAACCCCAGGAAGCGCACTGCCGATCCCAGAGTTCCTTGCCCGTCGCGGCCGAGAAGGCGTGTAAGCGGCCTCGCACTCCGCGCCATCCGACCCGCTTGTCGGGGTTCAATTGGGCAAAGAAGAGCACGCCCTGCTGGTAGACCAGCGAGCACATATCGCTCAGCCGGATATTGTATCGCATCTTGTGTTCGGGGATCTCCGGCCGCGGCGTCTGCCAGAGTTCGCGGCCGTCGGCCAGCGACAGGGCGACGATCCGGTCGCCGTCGACAAAGAAGACTCGGCCGTCGCCGACACACATCGAGAGGTGGCTGATCCGCTCCATCGAACCGGTCTTGGAACGAAGCCCCACGTAATCACCCGTCTTCCACAGCATCTTCCCACTGCCGACATCGACGACGGCTACCGATTTACCCACCGGCGGCTCGGACGATCGAGGCGATGCGGACTTGGCAGGCTGGTCGTCCGAGATCGGACCGGGACGTTGACGTGCCTGGTTCAGCGCGAGAATCAATTTCCCGTCAGACACGAGAATCTCGTCGGTCAATTCCGTGCCTTCAAACACCCGCAGGACCTCTCCCGTCGCTGCGTCCAACTCGGTCAGCGGGGCGTTGAATCCGAGTGTGACATAGACGCGGTCGCCGACGGCCACCAACCGCCGCGCAATGTGCGTGGGTATCGTGAAGCGAACCTTCCAGTCTGCACTCCAAGTCTTCCAACCCCACTCGGGCATCGGCTTGCGCCACAAGGGCAGGCCGTTGAAAGCGTCACGGGCGACCAGCACCCACTTGTCGGGGGCGCTGCCGTCCATGCCGCCGGGTGCCTCGTCGACGATGTAGAAGACACGCGGCCCGGCCGACACGAACGCGGTCGCACTGGGCACCGTGTGATGGTGGCGCGACCAGTATGGTTTGGCAATCCACTGCAACCGCCGCGGCGGACCGACGATCGTGTCCCGAGCCACCGCGTTGCCGTCCGGGCCGTGGAGCCAATGGGTCCACTCGTCGATTTCGGCGGGCCGGGGCTTTACCGTTTGTGTCCATTGCCCGTCGCGTGCTACACAGAGAACTCCGCCGGGCACGAGAACGCGCATCAATTCTTCCATGCCGACAAGGCTTGCATCCTCGGCAACCAACAGATTGACCATGTTGTCGGCATACGGCAGCCGTTTACCGTCGAATCGGGCGACGGAAACGTCACCGTAGAGCCCGAGGGATTGGATCTGTTTTCGAGCCTGCTCGACGCTTGCCGCGTCCGCGCTAAGGCCTTGAACCAAATGACGCTCGTGCGCACCCAAGGCCGCCGTTAGCCGACCGTCTCCACAGCCGACATGCACAACGAGCCCGCCCCGGACGCCCGCGTCGGCAAGGATGCGGCGGGCCAGACTGCTGCGATCAGCGTCCGGGGCTTCGGCGCCAAGGCACGTTGCACGCGCCAGGCAACAAACAAGAAGAACTGGCAGAAACCGGGCTACGCTTAGTGGAGGCATCAGAGCATCTCCGTCAATATGGTTATCCAGCGCCGACGGGTGTCCGCGATCGACCGGCTTACTTCTTCTTTTTCGGCTGCGGCCGGGAGAGGGGCCATTTGGGGTCGTCGACGCGGACCTGCTTCATCAATCGCTCGGCCTTTTCGACCAGGTCGGGATGCTTTGCCGCGATGTTGGTCGTCTCGCCGACGTCTTTGGCCAGATCGTACAGTTCCAGCGGTTGTCCCGGGCCGTTTCGCACGGCCTTCCAGTCGTCGAAGCGAATGGCCTGGATCGGTCGGCCCTCGTGCAGTTCCCAGTAGAAACAGTCGCGCCGCGGCGCCGGGCCGCCTTTGAGGAAAGCGACCAGCGACCGGCCGTCTGTCGGGACGCCTTGCGGCAGTTCTGCATCGATCATCTCAGCCACGGTCGGCAGAAAGTCCCAAAACGCCCACGGCTCCTCGGTCACGCGACCGGCCGGCACCTGGCCGGGCCAGCGAACCATCGCCGCCTGCCGCAGGCCGCCTTCGTACATCGACCGCTTGAAGCCACGGAGCTTGCCGCCCATGGTCTGGTCGAACAGTTTGCCCTGGGGCGACTCGGGCTTGAACGACGACCCGTTATCGCCGCTGAAAAAGACGACGGTCTTCTCGTCGACTTCCAGTTCCTTGAGCAGGGCAAGCAGTCGACCGACGTCACTATCGAGCCGCGAGACCATGGCCGCGTAGTTCTTAGCCACCTCGGGCCAGGGCTTGTCTTTGTAGATGCCCTGGTCGTCGATCTCGAATCGTCCGTGCGGAATGGTGGCCGCGAAGAACAGGAAGAACGGTTGCTTGTGGTTTTCGCGAACCCAGCGGAGCGTCTCGTCGGCGATGAAGTTCTGGGCGTAATCCTTTCGTTGGCCGCCTTGGTTACCCGGCAGCGGAAAACGTTTGTCGTCGTTGTAAAGATACGCGGGAAAGTAGCTGTGGGCGTGACGCTGGCAGTTGTAGCCGTAGAAGTGGTCGAACCCCATCTTCATCGGGCTGCCGGACGTGTCGAACATACCCATCCC
>JABMRB010000477.1 GCA_013202865.1 Candidatus Nealsoniibacteriota bacterium
AAGATCGCCGAAATCAGCGACCGCAGCGTAATCCATATCGTCAACGTGGCCCATGCGGGCGACGTCAACATCCATCCGTTGATGTTGTTCTACCAGCGCTACCGCGAGCAGGTCGCCCGGGCGATGGCCGCCGGCAAGGAGATCCTCAACGAGTGCATTCGGCTCGGCGGCAGCATAACCGCCGAGCACGGCATCGGCGTGGAGAAGATCGACCTGATGGAGAAACTTTTCAAGCCGGAGGATCTAGACGCGATGCGACGCGTCCGTCAGGCCTTTGACCCGGCCGGACGGCTCAACCGCGGTAAGGCGCTGCCCGCCGCGCATATTCCCGAGGAGAACCAACCCGTTTAGTGGTCGTCGGAACGACGCCTCATAAATTATCGGTTGTCAGTTATCAGTTATCAGTTATCAGTTTTCAGTTGACAGTTTTCAGTTCCTATCCCGAACGATTACTCCGGGGGTGGGCATGGTTCAAAATGAGGCAACACTTTTTGTCGACCGCGCGTGCCGCTTGCGGCTTAGCAACGTCGTGCGAGAGACGGCTAAGCCGCAAGCGGCGGTTACCCGAATCTGAAAACTGAAAACTGAAGACTGAAGACTAAGAACTAACATGAACACGATCGCCGAAATCTTGCCGCTGACCGAGACACTCACGCCGGGCGATGAGGCCGCTGTGGTGGACGCGGTGCGCCATGCTTATCGCGACGGCACACCGATCTATCCGATCGGCGGCGGGACGCATCTCGATTTCGGCACGCGCCCGACCCGCCCGGGAGTTGGCCTGGCGCTGGGGCGGTTGAACCGAGTGGTCGACCACCCGGCCGACGACATGACGATCACCGTTGAGGCCGGCGTGACGATGGCCGAACTGGGGCGGCGGCTGCGGGCAGAAAAGCAGCGGCTGCCGGTCGACGTGGCCCGTGCCGATCGGGCAACCGTCGGCGGTGTCGTGGCGACCGATCCGAGCGGACCGCGGCAATTCGCCGCCGGCACGATACGCGACTACCTGCTCGGGTTTCGGGCGGTCGACGGCCGCGGCACACCGTTTGCCGCCGGCGGCCGCGTCGTCAAGAACGTTGCCGGCTATAACCTGTCGCGACTGATGACCGGTTCGCTGGGTACGCTCGGCGTAATCACCCAGGTGACGTTGATGGCCCGTCCCATGCCCGAGGCCTCGGCGATCGTGGCTTGCGACGTACCCGATTTCGCGGCAGCCGAGCGCCTGCTGGCCGCCTTGGTGCGAACCGAAACAGACCCGGCAGCCGTCGAATTGCACGCCGGCGCGGACGAACGGGCCAAGCCGCTGCTGGGTGCCTTGCCCGAGTCGAGCGTGGCCCGGTTGTTCGTCGGCTTCGAGAGCAGCCGTGAAGAAGTGAATTGGATGGTCGGGCAACTCCGCCTGGAATGGGAGGCGTTGGACGTCGCGCCGCCGACGATCGTCTCGCACGCACAGGTCGAGCCGTTGTGGCAGTGGCTTGCCGACTTCGACGCCCAACTGCAAGTCAACGTCTTGCCCGGTGCCACGGTTGCTGCGATCGAACGGGTGCTCGACGCAGTCCCGGGCTGTTCGATTCGTTCGCGCGCGGGTAACGGCGTGATCCTGATCCGGCTTTCGTCGCTTGGGCCTGAGGAATTTGTGACGGCGGTTCGCACGCAATTACGGCCGGCTATTGCACAATGTGGAGGTCACCTCGTAGTGCGATCGTATCCGGACGGGGCCGCCTTGACCGGCGAAGACGTCTGGGGCCCGCCCGCCGACGGGGCCGCCGTGATGCGCGCCGTCAAAGACCGGTTCGATCCCGACGGACTGTTGAACCCGGGACGATTTGTTTTCGATTAGTCAAACGCCAATGAACGACCATAATTACGACATCTCGAACGAACCGAACGGCCAAAACCCGGCCGCGGGCATCGACGGCGGCCTGTTCCTCAAGTGTGTCCATTGCGGCATGTGTACCTCGGCGTGTCCGACCTACACCGAACTGGGCGACGAAAACGACGGCCCCCGCGGGCGAATCCAATTGATGCAACTCGTGGCCGACGGCCGGGCAGGGCTGACCGACCGGATGCGGCGGCACCTGGATCTGTGTCTCGACTGCCGTTCGTGCGAGACGGCCTGTCCCTCGGGCGTCGAGTATGGGCGGATGATTGAGCCCTTCCGGCTGGCCGTGCAGCAGGCCGACCGGCGAGTCGAACAGCGGTTCGATTGGTTTCGCGAGTTGATCCTGTTGCGGCTGTTTCCCCACGCCGAGCGGTTGCGGCGGCTGTTGGGCCCCGTGCGGTTCCTTCAGCGGGTGGGCATGCTTGCCGCGGCCGAGCGGCTGGGGCTGCTGAAGTTGCTCCCCGGCCGGTTAGAGCGGATGGTATCGCTGCTGCCGCCGCCGAGGAAACCGGACCCGAGGCTGCCCAAGTTCCTCCCGTCGGTCGGGCGAAAGCGGGCGCGCGTGGCGTTGTTCGTCGGTTGCGTGGGCGATGCCATGTTCCGGCACGTCCACTGGGCTACGGTTCGCGTGTTGCAGCGAAACGGGTGCGACGTGTTCGTGCCGCCGGCGCAAGGTTGCTGCGGGGCGATCCACTTCCACGCCGGCAACGACCTCGGTGCCCGGCAGATGGCCGATCGGAACCTGGTCGCCTTCGAGTTGGACCGCTACGATGCGATTGTGGTCAACCACGCCGGTTGCGGGGCGATGATGAAGGAGTACGGGCAACACTGGCAGGACGGCCTACAGCCGCACCGCGAGAAGTTTGCCGCGAAAGTCCGCGACATCCACGAGTTCCTCGACGAACTGGGTACGGTCCCGCCCGGCGGCCGCATTGAGGCGGTGGCTACCTACCACGACGCCTGCCACCTGGGGCACGCCCAGAAGATCACTCAGCCGCCGCGCCGCCTGCTGGCGAAGATCCCGGGCCTCGAATTGCGCGACCTGCCCGAGACGGAGATCTGTTGTGGCTCGGCCGGCATCTACAATCTCAACGAGGCCGAGATGTCCGACCGGCTTAGCTGCCGCAAAATGGAGAACATCCTCAGCACGGGCGCCCAGATCGTCCTGGCCGCCAATGCCGGGTGCCTGCTGCAGATCATGCGCGAGGTGCGCCACGGCAGCCACCCGCTGGAGGTCATGCACCCGATGCAACTTCTCGACCGCAGCTACCGCGGCGAAGCCGTCCGGTAAGCTAAATCCGCCAGCGAGCCGCCGGGCTTGCCCCGGCGCCAAAGACGCTCTCCCGGCGCGGGGGCGAGCCCCGCGGCTCGCTGGTTGTTTTGATGGACCACAAGATGTTGTGGTTCGCACCGGCTCGGTACGCAAGATTTGGCTCTCGGGGTTCCGTGAGTTAGCGTGCATCGCGTGTACCGATTCAGACTAAGAGCAAAGCCGGGCATGCCCCGTGGCCGATAATAAGAACGAAACCGTGCGTTGCGTCACGATTTAGCAATGCTAGTAATGTACGTGCGTTCACTCTCCATGCAGTGCTATCACCCGGGGCCGGCAAGGGGGCGAGATTCGGGGCAAAAAAGTTGTGAGAGTTCGTATTGGAGGATTTGAGCGGTTGTGTTACCGTTAGGCTTCGTTGGGGAAATCACAGAGGTCCTCGGACGGATCCTTGGTCGCTGAAGCCCAATGAGAATCGACAAGCATAACGGTAGTTGTACAGCGGTTGCGGCCCGGCAGGGCCGCGGCGGGCCGACATGGAAGGAGGCCGACGTGCAATTCGAGCAGAAAGAAGAAGTTCGCGTTCATATCCGCTGGATGATCCGGCGAGACATGCCCGAGGTACTCGACGCGGAAGAAGAAAGCTTCGAATTCCCTTGGCTCGAAGAAGACTTCATCCGCTGTCTGCGCCAGCGGAACTGTATCGGCATGGTCGCCGAACACGAAGACCGGGTGGTGGGGTTCATGATCTACGAACTCCACAAGAACCGGATCCACGTGCTGAACTTCGCCGTGGCGAGCGACTATCGCCGCCGGGGCGTGGGGAGCCAGATGGTGGCTAAGCTGATCGGCAAACTATCCTCGCAGCGACGCAGCCGCGTCGTGCTGGAAGTTCGCGAAACGAATCTGGCTGCCCAGTTGTTCTTCCGCGAAAGCGGATTCCGTGCCGTATCCGTCTTGCGCGCGTACTACGAAGACACACCTGAGGACGCCTACTTGATGCAGTATCGTTACCGCAGCGAGAAGCCTGCCGTCCTCGAACCGGTCAACCGGATCAGCCGACTGGCCGGATAGCCGAGACGAACAAAGCGAGCCGCCGGGCTTGCCCCGGCGGCAGGTAGCCACGCTCGCCAGAGCGCGGTCCTCAAGGGCAACTACCCACTACAGAGACAAGAAAGAGCCGCGGGCGCGGGGACGAGCCCCGCGGCTCGCTTTTTTTCTACAACGCTATGGTTGTGACTTCTAGCGAGGGCAAGTCGATCACCGCTACGGAAGGCGTGTTGGTTCGCTGAATGGCACCCGGATTGACGACTAGCGTTCGGCCGCGGAGTTGCTGGGCCGCCACGTGCGTGTGCCCGCAACACACGAGGTCCCATCGCCCGCTGTTGATGGTGCCGCGGAGCAATGCCAGGTCGTGGCCGTGAAGAAAAGCGATCGAGCGGCCTTCCAACTGCAAGTGGCCAAACCGGTCGTGACACGTTTGACCGGCGGCCTCAATCACCTTGGGCATCGCAACGCGATTGTCCATGTTACCCAGCACGAAGTGGCACGGGCGGTCGGCAAGCTGTTGCACGATGGCCGGCGTGTCGACGTCGCCACAATGGATCACCAAATCCACCTGAAAACTGTCGAACATCCGCACCGCATTCTGCGTGGCCGAAATCTCTCCGTGGGTATCGCTAATGACGCCGATCCGCATGGTGCGATCTCGTTAGACGGGTACGCTGGCGGGTTGCCCACAGAAAAGCTACACTAAAGCATGATGCTGGCCGCTGCAAGAGAGGGCCGGCCGAGAATCTCCGAGAATTTCCTAGAATTGCCGAGAAATGGCGTCTTGCCCATGCTACTGGCCGTTGCCACCGACACCCTTGCGATTTGCACGTTCGGCGCGATCGGCCTGGCCCTGATCGCGTGGGTAGTAATCCGGCTACGCCGCGGCCTGTTCACCCCCGTCCAGGCGCTCTTCTTCATGCTCATCTATCTGCTGGTTCGTCTTCTCTGGCGCGCCGAGCTGCCCGGGCGACTGCCGGTTGATCGTGGCCAGGGGGCGATCATCGTCTGCAACCACCGTTCGCCCGCCGATCCGGCGTTCATCGCCGCTACCACCGGTCGGCTGGTCCACTGGATGGTTGCCCGGGAATTCGCCACCCATTGGCTGTTTGGCCGGATCCTGGGGATCGCCGAGGTAATATCGACCAATCGCGGCGGTATCGACACGGCCTCAACGAAGCAGGCCATCCGTCTGGCGGCCGAGGGAGACCTGGTAGGCATCTTTCCCGAAGGACGCATCAACATCAGCGACGCGGTCCTGATGCCGGGCCGGCCGGGTGCGGCGATGATCGCGTTGCGTGCCCGAGTGCCGATCGTACCCTGTTACATCGAGGGCGCCCCCTACGACGGCACGCCCGTGGGATGCCTGCTGATGAAGGCAAAGGTCCGGCTGCAATACGGCGAGCCGATAGACATCTCCGAATACTACGGCCGGGAACGCGAGCGCGAGGTCCTCGAAGAGATCACCCGACGCCTACTCGCCGAGATCGCCAAGCTGGCCGGCTGCCACGATTTCCAGCCGCAACTAGCCGGCCGCTCCTACAAGCCGGCGGAGTGAGGAGTGAGGAGTGAGGGGAAGCAGTGGATAGTGGATAGTGG
>JABMRB010000062.1 GCA_013202865.1 Candidatus Nealsoniibacteriota bacterium
CCGAAGAGCCGGTTGCCGAAGAGCCGGTTGCCGAAGAGCCGGTTGCCGAAGAGCCGGTTGCCGAAGCCCCGCCGGAGAAGCCCGCCAAGGCCAAGGCGGCCAGGGCCAGGGCCAAAGCGGCCGAGGCACCTAAGGACGATCCGAAGTCCGAGAACATGGATTGGTACATCCTCAAAGTGCAGAGCAACCGAGAGGATTCGATTCGGGACGGTCTGTTGCGGCGGGTGGCGATTGCCGGTTTGGAGTTCTTTTTCGGCGCCGTGATCGTGCCGATTGAGAAGGTTACTGAGTTCAAGGGCGGAAAGAAGCGGGTCCTGAAGCGCAAGCTTTACCCGGGTTACCTCGTCGTCCACATGGAGATCAACGACGACACGTGGTTCCTGGTCCGCGAGACGCCCGGAATCGGCGACTTTACCGGTGCCGCCGGGCATCCTACGCCGATGCTGCCGCACGAGGTTTCCCGAATCGTCTCGAAGCAGGAAGAAAAGAGCGAGAAGGCACCGAAACTGAAGATCGGTTTCCGCCCGGGTGACCAGGCGAAGATCATCGAAGGAAACTTCGAGAGTTTCGAGGGCGAAGTGGAAGCGATCGACGAGACCAACGGACGGGTCACGGTGATGATCAATATTTTTGGGCGGAGCACGCCCGTCGAATTGGAATACTGGCAAATCGAATCGGTGTGAGCGACCCATGGCAAAGCAATTACAGGGTGAGGTGAAGTTTCAGGTACCTGGTGGCCAGGCCACGCCGGCCCCGCCGGTCGGCACTGCGCTGGGCCGGTTCGGGATCAACCTGGGACAGTTCGTACAGCAGTTCAACGACCGAACCAAGGAAGCCGCCGGCATGCCGGTTCCGGTAGTGGTTCGGGTGTACAGCGACCGTACTTTTGATTTCATCACAAAGAGCGCTCCGGCGGCCGCATTGTTGAAGCAGGCCGCCAGCATAGCCAAGGGTTCCGGCGTGCCCAACAAGGAGAAGGTCGGCACGGTGACGATCGCCCAGATCGACGAGATCGTCAAGGTCAAGATGGCCGACCTGAACGCCAGCGACCCGGAGCGCGCCCGGCGAATGATCGAAGGCACCGCACGGAGCATGGGGCTGGTTGTGGAGGAGTAGAAGGGCGCGGACTCAAAGGCGTTTAGCGGTCGCCGGCACGGCGACGAAAGATATTTAGCGGTCGCCGGTACGGCGACGAAAGACGTTTAGCGGTCGCCGGTACGGCGGCCTCCTGATGGAAGAAGTTGAAGCCGATCATGGTGAAACAATCGAAACGCACGAAAGCGCTGCAAGAGAAGGCCTCCGAAACGGCCTTGCCTCTCGACGAGGCGGTGGCGCTGTTGAAAACATTCAACAACACGAAATTCGATCAATCGGTCGAGGTGGCGATGCGGTTGGGGGTCGACCCCAAGCAAGCCGACCAGATCGTCCGTAGTTCGATCGTGTTGCCGCATGGCATCGGGCGCACGCTGAAGGTGATCGTCTTCGCCAAGGGCGACAAGGTCGACGAGGCCACCGAGGCGGGCGCCGACGAAGTGGGTGGTCCGGAGCTGGCCGACAAGATCAAGGGCGGCTGGACAGACTTTGACGTCTGCATCGCCGCGCCGGACATGATGGGAGTCGTGGGCCCCTTGGGACGGATCCTCGGTCCCCGTGGTTTGATGCCTTCGCCGCGTGCCGGGACGGTCACCCCGGACGTCGCCAAGATGATCAAGGAATACAAGGCCGGTAAGGTGGAGTTCCGCAACGACTCGGGTGGGAACGTCCACGCCGTGGTCGGGAAACTGAGCTTCGACGCGGCGAAGTTGAGCGAGAACGTCCGCGCTTTCGTCGACCACGTCACGGCCTTGAAGCCGACCGCGGTCAAGGGACAATACGTCAAGGGGATAGCCGTCAGTGCAACCATGAGCCCAAGCGTTCGGGTGCAGTCTGCATAGTGCGAGAAGTATTCAGATGAGCAAGTACGTCAAAAATCTAATAGCCGGTCACCTCCGCGAGCGTCTCGACGGCGTCGATGCTGCTTTGCTGGTCAACGTGATCGGTTTGGACGCCAACGCGAACAACCACCTGCGCGCCGAGTTGCAGAGCAAAGACATCAACCTGATGGTGATCAAGAACAGCCTCGCTGCTCGGGCCACCGAAGGGACGGCGCTTTCGCCCATGTTTGTCGGGTTGAATGGCACGGCCGCGATTTGCTGGGGAAGCGAAGACGTCGTCAGTCTGGCTAAGGAAGTGAGTCGGCTGGCGGGGGAGGAACAGTACGAGGCCTTCGAGCCTCGCGGCGGTGTAATGGACGGCGAGCCGCTGACGGCCGAGCAGGTCGCCGCGGTGAGCAAGTGGCCCACCCGAACGGAGCAATTGAGCATCTTGCTCGGTCAGATCCTCAGTCCGGGTGCCAACTTGTCCGGTCAATTGATCGGTCCGGGCAGCGCGCTGGCCAGTCAGATCGAACAGCGGGGTGAGGACGACGAGGACGACGAGGGGGGCGAGAAGGAAGGCCAGGAAGGCCAGGAAGACTAGGAAGGTCCCGGCGGTTAGCGTCGGCGGAGCGTCGGGTGACGCCCGGGCTCGGGAAGGTTCCCGGGAAAACGAAACAAACAGAAATGACCCAAGAGTATTGCAGCGGCAGGCGGAAGCCCTACGTCGCCTGCGCACTAAGGTGAGAAAGGACGGTATCTGCGATGGCAACCGACGAAGCAACCCGCGAGTTCTCCGCGCAAGCCCAGGAGATGGGCGATAAGATCGTGGGCTTGACCTTGAAAGAGGCCAAGGAACTGAGCGACTACCTGGAAGACGTACACGGGATCAAACCGGCCGCCGGTGGCGGCGTGATGATGGCCGGTCCATTGGACGCCCCTGCTGTGGCGGAAGAGCAGACCGAGTTCGACGTCATCCTGGAGAGTTTTGGCGAGAAGAAGATCGGCGTGATCAAGGTGGTCCGGGCCGCGACCGCGTTGGGATTGAAGGAAGCCAAGGATTTGGTGGAAAGCGTCCCAGCCAAGGTCAAGGAAGGTCTCACGAAAGAAGACGCCGAGAAGTTTAAGACCGAGTTGGAAGAAGCCGGCGCGACCGTATCGATCAAGTAGCGCGGTAAC
>JABMRB010000478.1 GCA_013202865.1 Candidatus Nealsoniibacteriota bacterium
ACCGGCGGCGGCAGCGGCATCGGCCTGGGGATCGCCCGGGCGATGGCCGACGAGGGTTGCCGCGTCGCACTCACCGGGCGTAACCAGCAGCGACTCGACGAGGCCGCCGCCACGTTTGACGCCGGATCCGGCATTGCGACCCGACCGTGCGACGTGGCCGACCGGGCCGACGTGGGCCGGCTCGCCGATTGGTTCGAGCAACAATGGGGCACGCCCGACGTACTGGTCAACAGCGCCGGAATCAACGTTGCCCGCCGCTCGATCGCCGACCTCGACCCGGCCGAGTTCGACCGCATCATGGCCGTCAACAACACGGGCACGTTCAATTGTATCCATGCGGTGCTGCCGGGGATGCGGAGCCGGGGCTCGGGGCTGATCGTCAATATCTCGTCGATTGCCGGCAAACGCGCGATGAAGCTCGGCGGCGTCGGCTATTGTGCATCGAAGTTTGCCGTCAGCGCGTTATGCACGACGATCGGCCTGGAAGAGCGCGACAACGGCATCCACGTAACCAACGTCTACCCCGGCGAGGTCGACACGCCGATCCTCCAGCATCGCCCGGAGCCCGTCCCGCCCGAGAAACTCGCCCGCATGCTCCAGCCCGAGGACGTCGCCGCCTGTGTGGTCACCATCGCCAAGTTACCCGCCCGCGCGTTGGTGCCGGAGTTGGTTATTACGCCCTTGTATCAGGAGTATTCGTGAGTGTATCCTAACCGTCCAGCAGCCGCTCGAAGTCGTCTTCGCTGAGCACCGGTACACCGAGCGTTTCGGCTTTGGCCAGCTTGCTGCCTGCCTTTTCGCCGGCGACGACGTAGTCGGTCTTCTTCGACACGCTCGACGCCGCGCGTCCGCCGTGCCGGGTGATCAACTCCTTGATTTCATCGCGCGTGTACTTCGTCAGCGTGCCGGTCACTACCAGCGTCTTGCCCTCCAGCACACGGGGCCCCTGGGCAACGGGCGTGGCCGACTCCATCTTCACGCCCGCTTGGCGGAGGTCTTCGATTGTCTTGGCGCCGAAGTCGCCATGGAGAAAATCGTGGACGCTTTCGGCAATGATCGGGCCAATCTCGTTGATCTCGCTCAGCCGCTCCACGTCGGCCTCCAATAGCGCGTCGATCGTTGCGAAGTTCTCCGCCAGCACGGCCGCCACACGCGTGCCAACGTGGCGGATCGAGAGTGCATTCAACAGCCGAGCCAGACCGCGATCCTTGCCGGCCTCGATCCCCGCAAGCAAATTCTCCGACGACTTGCGGCCCATCCGTTCCAAACGCATCAGTTGGTCGAGCGTAAGCCGATACAGATCGCCGTAACTGCCGACCAACCCCTCGCCGACCAGTTGATCGACCAGCTTGTCGCCCAGCCCTTCGATGTCCATGGCATTGCGGCTGGCGTAGTAACGGATCCGCTCCTTCACTTGCGCCGGGCATTGCAGGTTGGGGCAGCGGATGTAGACGCCCCCTTCGTCCTTGACGAGCGCCGTCTCGCACTCGGGGCACTCCGTCGGAAAGACGAACTTCCGTTGCGAGCCGGTCCGCTCGTGCTTCTCCACCCGGACGATGTGCGGGATGATCTTACCGGCCTTCTCGACGACCACGACGTCGCCCTCCCGGACGTCCTTGCGCTCGATCTCGTCGGCGTTGTGCAGGCTGGCGCGGCTGACGGTCGTACCGGCCAACTCGACCGGCGTCAGGTTGGCTACCGGTGTGATCGCGCCGGTCTTGCCCACCTGCACGGTGATGGTTTCCAGTCGCGTAATCGCCTCGTACTTCTCGAATTTGTAGGCGATCACCCAGCGGGGCGACTTCGACGTGGCACCCAGCCGGTCGCGCTGCTCGAACCGGTTGACCTTCAGCACCAGCCCGTCGATCTCGAAATCCAGCTCGTGCAACTTCTCGATCAACTGCTCGCAATGCTCGGCGGCGGCGGCGAACGATCCGAAACACTCGACCATCGGTGTGGCCGGCAGGCCGAAACCGCGTAGCTCGTCGAGAAACTCCGTATGCGACCCGGCCCGGAGCCCCTCGACGTCGCCCACGCCATGGCAGAAGAGCCGCAGCCGGCGGGCGGCGCAGATTCGCGGGTCCAGCAGCCGCACGCTGCCGGCGGTTACGTTGCGGGTGTTGGCGTACGGCGGCTCGCCCTTGGCACGCTGGGTTTCGTTGAGCTTGACCAGGTCGGAGTTGGCCATGTAGATCTCGCCGCGGACCTCCAGCACGGGTGGGACCTGCTTGCCGACGAGCCGCAGCGGCACATCGGCGACGGTTCGCATGTTGTGTGTGATGTCGTCGCCGACGCGTCCGTTGCCCCGGGTCAACGCGCGAACCAATTGCCCGTCCTCGTACATCAACGAAACGGCCACGCCGTCGATCTTCAGCTCGACCACCCACTCGATCGCTTCGCCCGGCAACAGCTTCTCGGTCCGCTCGGCGTACTTGCGCAACTCCTCGATGCTGTAGGTGTTGTCGATCGAGAGCATCGGCACGCGGTGTTCGACCTGCTCAAGCCCCTCGACCGGTTGATCGCCTACGCGCTGCGTGGGACTGTCGGGCGTGACCAGTTCCGGGTGTTCGGCCTCGAGCTGCTTGAGCCGGTCAATTAGCCGGTCGTACTCCAGGTCGGTGAGTTCCGGTGCCGCTTCCACGTAGTACTTGCGGTCGTGGCAGCGGATGTCTTCCCGCAGTCGGGCGATTTCAGCGGTAGGATTGGACGGCATGGCTTCTTGCGCGGTTTTGGGATGGTGAAATCTGTTTGGGGGGAAGAGAATATCGAATGTCGAACAAGGAGTGTTGAAGTGTGAAGGAAGATACTTGGGCGGCGTTTTTCGCGGTGGTTTGCTAGCTGTTGTCTACGGCTGTCTTGATGCTTGCTACGAAAATGGAGATTAGTTCGTTGCACTCGGCGAGGATCGGCTCAAGCTTCTCAGGTGGTGTGATCAGGGGTTTGCGTTGAATCATCAGTAGCCAGACGTGAGTCTCACGTAACTCCTTCAATGAGACTTTCATCTTGTGGATGAAATCCTTGCGAGACTCGCCACTCTGAGCTTCGCCGTAGTTCGGCGCTGGGGACGTGCCCGAGCGAGACAACTGCCCTGCAATATGGTTGCCAATGCGGCTATTCGGCAAAGCTTCCACCACGTTGATCACCCGCACCGCAAAGTCGATCAACCGATCCTGCAAATCAAAGGCTTGCGCCCCTCCTTCCTTCATACTTCAACACTCCTTGTTCGACATTCGATATTCAGTTCCTCTTCCCTTCATACTTCAACACTCCTTG
>JABMRB010000479.1 GCA_013202865.1 Candidatus Nealsoniibacteriota bacterium
CCCGACGCTGGCACACCCGACGCTGGCACACCCGACGCTGGCACACCCGACGCTGGCACACCCGACGCTGGCACACCGGACGCTGGTACACCCGACGCTGGTACACCGGACGCTGGTACACCCGACGCTGGCACGCCCGACCCCGGCACAGCGGAACCTGTGGCACCGGACATGACGGAACCGGCAGATTCCGGCGCCGATTCTCCGCCGCCCACCACGCCGTAACGCAATGTTCCATGGGCGGGCTTGCCCTTTCGCCATGCCACCCGAGCAGCTTTCCTCCGAGCCGGTCGAACTGACCGTCGATGCCGCAGAGTCCGGCCATCGGCTGGACGCGTTTCTCGCGCGCCATTTCTGCGATTACAGCCGCATGCATCTGCGTCGGGTAATCACCGCCGGCGGCGTCAAGGTGGACGGCCGCGGCGGAAAGCCGGCCTACCGGTTGAAGCCCGGCCAACTCGTTTCGATCGTTCTGCCGGAAATCCCCCGCGAGGCCCCCACACCGGAGAACATCCCCCTGGACGTGCTCTACGCAGACGAGTACGTCGCCGCGATCAACAAGCCGCCCGGAATGGTCGTGCATCCGGCCCGGGGGCACTGGTCGGGCACGTTGGCCAGTGCGTTGCAGTATCATTTTGGTCCGGGCCTGAGTTCCAGCGGCGGCCCCTCCCGGCCCGGAATCGTCCATCGGCTCGACCGCGACACCAGCGGCGTGATCCTGGTCGCCCGCACCGATCAGGCCCACACGAAGCTGGCGGCCCAGTTTGCCGACCGATCGATCCAGAAGGAGTATTTTGCGTTGGTAGCCGGCCGTCCGGATCTCGACCGCGACGTGATCGATCAGTCCATCGGCATCCATCCACACAAGCGCGAGAGGATGGCCGTCCGCAAGGGCGACTCGAGCTGCCGTTCGGCACAAACCTTCTACGAAGTGATCGAGCGGTTCGACGGATTCGCCGCCGTGAAGTTGCTGCCCAAGACGGGCCGCACGCATCAACTCCGCGTTCACCTCGACTACATCGGCTGCCCGGTGCTTTGCGACCGTCAATACGGCGGCCGCTCGAAGATCACCCGGGGCGACGTGCGCCGCGACCCGGACGACGCCCAAGTGCTCCTCTCCCGCCAGGCCCTTCACGCCCGGCGTCTGCGGTGTACGCATCCGCACACCATGCAGCCGTTCGAGATCGAAGCCCCGCTACCGGCGGACATCGTGACCGTGCTAGCCGAGTTGCGAGCGTATCGCGGTTTGTAGGGTGCGTGTAACGCACCTGTACCGGATGTTGTGGTGCGTTTTACGCACCCTACAAACTGGTGATGTAAGGGCCCAGCGACTTTCGCCAGCACCACAGTTGGCTTGCGTATAGTCACATGAGGGAGAATACGAACAGGTAGACATGCTCGATACGCCATGAAAACGGCTTGCTCTTTTGCAATCGAGACGAAACAGACGCGGAGGCTGATCTTCGCGCACAACGGTAGCGTGGAACGTTGGGCGTCGCGCACGTTCACGCCGCGTGGCGAGCACCGATTATCGGCAGATGTCGTCGGCCTTCGAGACAATCGATCTCGAAGACGATTGAGTCACCGGGCTCGCCCTCAACGTCGGCCTGTGGTTTCGCGCAAGGTGACCCGCGAGGCCAGCGATCGCGCGGCTCCAGGCGTGGCCGTTCGTTGGCAGCCGGCCGGGAGAAGTAGACCTCATTGGGCGTCTTGCCACCGAGTGTCGCGTGTGGACGGTGCTCGTTGTACCAACGGGCAATCAGCCGGGCTTCTCGCTCGAACTCCGCTTGATCTTCCGGCACGACAATCTGCCCAAGCAATTCCTTGAACGTCCGATGAAAGCGTTCGACGACCGAAATTGAACCGTGACGCCCGACCGCACCGAAACGGGGAAGGATACGCATGGCTTTGCACCACACGTGCTCGAAGTGCTGGCACTTGAACTGCGGGCCTTGGTCCACAATCAGATGCTTTGGCCGGATGCGCTCGTTGAACATGATCCGCGTCAGGGCGTCGGTCACCTCGTTAGACGTTGGGCTTGTCTTGAACACGGCGACGCCTACCGA
>JABMRB010000480.1 GCA_013202865.1 Candidatus Nealsoniibacteriota bacterium
AGCATCTCCTGCATGCCCGGCCCGCCGCGGGCACCCTCGTAGCGGATCACCACCACGTCGCCCGCCTTCACCTTGCCGCCCACGATCCCTTCGTAGGCATCCGTTTCGGCCTCGAAGATCACGGCCGGTCCGGTGTGCTGCATCATCTGGGGCAGAACGCCGGCCGCCTTGACCACCGACCCCTTCGGCGCCAGATTGCCGTAGAGGATAAACAAACCCCCTTCCTCGCTGTAGGCGCTGTCGACCTCGCGGATGCAGTCGGTCGGTTCAAAGCCCAGGTCGTCGGCCGAGAGGTCGCGGATCGAGTCGGCCTTTTTCTCGACACTCATCCCCTCGTTGTTCCGCTTGCCGGTGGCAGTGACCGCGGCAAGTTGCAAGGCCTCTTCAGAGACCGAATCGGCTCGCACGTCAAACTCGGCGATGTTCTCGCCAAGCGTCTTGCCGCTGACCGTCGCACAATCGAGATCCAGCAGCCCGGGCCGTCCCCGGGCCACGCTGCCGAGGATCGTGTGGATGCCGCCCGAGTTGTGGACGTCCTCGACGTGATAGTCGCTACTGGGGGCGACTTTGCAGATATTGGGCGTCTTCTGACTTAGTTCGTTGATCCGCTCGATGCCATAGTCGACGCCCGCCTCATACGCCACCGCCAGCATGTGCAACACCGTGTTGGTGCTCCCGCCCATAGCCATGTCGAGCACCATCGAGTTGTCGATCGACCCGGCGGTGACGATCTCCCGCGGCAACAGCCCGTGGCCTTCACCTTGCTCGTCGAACTGCCGAACCATCTCGACGATCCGCTCTGCTGCCCGGCGGTAGAGTCTCTTGCGCTCAACACTGGTTGCCAGCAGCGTGCCGTTGGTCGGCAGCGCAAAGCCGAGCGCCTCGCACAGGCAGTTCATGCTGTTGGCCGTGAACATGCCCGAGCAGCAGCCGCAGGTGGGGCAGCCGGTCTGTTCGAGTTCGAGCAGTCCCTCGGCGCTGAGTTCTCCGCGCTGCTTGGCCGCGGCTCCGATAAACACGCTGATCAGGTCGACGGCCTTTCCATCGTCGGTCCGCCCCGCCTCCATCGGTCCGCCGCTGGCGAAGATCGTAGGGATGTTGCACCGCACGGCCGCCATCAGCATGCCGGGCACAATCTTGTCGCAGTTGGGGATGCAGATCATGCCGTCGAAACAATGGGCCCCGAGCATCGTCTCGACGCTGTCGGCGATCAGTTCGCGGCTGGGCAACGAGAACTTCATGCCCGCGTGGCCCATGGCGATCCCGTCGTCAACGCCGATCGTGTTGAAGACGAACGGCACGCCGCCCGCCTCGCGAACGCACTGCTTGACGAACTCGCCGACCTTGTCCAGATGGACGTGGCCGGGGATGATGTCGGTGTAGCTGTTGCAGACGGCGATGAAGGGCTTCCGGAAATCGTCTTCGCCGACGCCACACGCCCGCAGGAGACTTCGGTGGGGGGCCCGGGCATCACCCGCTTTGACGGTATCGGATCGCATCGGCAAGGGTCCTTTCAGGTGGGAACAACCGAAACACGCCATTTTACGTGGCCGCGCCAGACCACGCCAGGGGAGCCGCTTGCGGCTTCGCAGGGCCGCCCGGGTGGATGTTCGGCCGACGAGACGCTATCCTTGGGGGCGAGGAATTGCAAATTGTAAATTGGTAATTGCAAATTGCAAATTGAAGATTTCGGGTGCGAAACTGACCGTTTGGATAACTCTGAGAGGATTGCGCTATGAGATGCCTGCTGCTGTTACTGACCGTTACCTTGTTGCCCGTAACCGCAAACGCTGCCGAAGACGACGGTTTCACGCCGCTGTTCGATGGCAAGACGTTTGAGGGTTGGAAAGGGAACCTGGACGCGTTTCGCATCGAAGATGGGGCGATTGCCGGGGGCAGCCTCAAAGAACGGGTGCCGCGAAACGAGTTTCTCACCACGGCCAAGGAGTACGGCGACTTCGAGTTGCGGATGAAGTTCAAGCTGTTGGGGGGTGGCGTCAACGCGGGTGTGCAGATCCGCAGCCGCCGTGTGCCCGACCACCACGAGATGATCGGCTATCAGGCCGACTTGGGCAACGGCTACTGGGGATGCCTTTACGATGAATCGCGGCGACGCAAGGTCCTTGCCGGGCCCGACCCGAAGGATCGCAACACGCACGTCAAGAAGGACGACTGGAATCAATACGTCATCCGTTGTACGGGCAAGCGGATCCAGCTCTGGATCAACGGCCATCAGACCGTCGACTACACCGAGCCGGACGAGAAGATCGAGCAGACCGGCCTGATCGGCTTGCAGATCCACGGCGGCCCGCCCACGGAAGCGTGGTATAAGGACATCACGATCAAAGAGCTGGCGTCGGAGTAGAGGAAGAGGGGCGAGGGGTGGGCCGCTTGCGGCTTAGCAACAATATCCGCACTAACGGAGTCCTGCTTCACTACCCACTACGCACCCCCCCGAACGCAGTCGGGGGGCGTTTAGAATTACTGCCCACTACCCACTGCCCACTACTCCCCCATGCCCGCTGAATTCCTCTACTTCGATCTTGGCAACGTGCTGCTGACCTTCACCGTCGACCGTGCCGTGCGGCAACTCGCGGAGGTGGCCCAGATCGATCGGGCGCTGGTCATCGACGCGATCTACGAAAGCGGTTTGCAACGGCGGTACGAGGCGGGGGACGTCTCCAGCCGGGAGTTCTACGAAGAGTTCTGCCAGCAAACCGATACACGGCCGGATTACGATCGGCTGCTGCTGGCCGGCAGCAACATTTTCGAGATCAACGCGGGGATGATTCCGGTGGTGTCCCAACTCTGTCAGGCCGGTTATCGCATCGGGATTCTCTCGAACACGTGTGAAGCCCATTGGGAGTACTGCGTCCGTCGTTTCCGCATGCTCGAGGAGCTATTCTCGGTCCACGCGTTGAGCTACCGGCTTCGCACGCAGAAGCCCGACGCGTCGATTTTCGCCGCCGCCGCCGAGCTCGCCAATGTGGCACCGGAGGAGATCTTCTTCGTCGACGACACGCCGGGGCACGTCGCCGGTGCGGTGGCCGCCGGTTTCGACGCCGTAACGTTCACAAGCACCCCGGAGTTCGTTGTCGAGTTGCGAAAGCGGGACCTGCAATTCAACTATTGAACGTCGTAGGACGGATTTCCAATCCGTCGCCGAAGACGGATTACAAATCCGTCCTACAACAGAGATAGACATGACCGCCAAAAGATCGCAAAACAGCACCCGACGGCACAACACTCGCATCCCGCTCGCCGCAGCAGTGGCGGCGTGTTTCTGCATCGCTACGTCGGCCGCGCAGAGCGAATCGGCCGACGAAGCCGACGTAGTGGTCGCCACCATCGGCGACGAGCCGATCTATGCCCGCGACGTCGAGCGACTGCTGAAAAAAGCCACCGGCGGCAAGGACGTCAACCCGGCGGCCCTGCCCGTCTTGCAGGCACAGGTACTCTTGGAGATCGTCGACCGCCGACTGGTGGCGGCCTATGCCCGACGGACGAAGTCGGACGCCCCCCGCGAGCAGATCGACGCGGCCGTGAAGAAACTAGAGTCGCAACTGGCTTCGCAAGGCAGCTCGCTGGACGGCTACCTCCGGCAGCGGTCGATTGGCGAGGCCGACCTGCGGCGGCAAATCGCCTGGCGGTCGACGTGGCCCAAGTTCCTTGCCCGATACATCACGCCCGAACGCTTGGAAACGCATTTCAAGGCACACCGCCGCGAGTTCGACGGGACGGAGCTTTCGGTGAGCCAAATCCTCCTTCGCCCGGACGCCGCCGGCGCAAAGACGACGGCCGAATCGATCCGCGGCGAGATCGTGGCGGGCAAGATCGATTTCGCCGAGGCCGCGCGGAAACACTCCGCCGCCCCCAGCGGCAAAGACGGCGGACGATTGGGGTGGATTGCCCGGCACGACGCCATGGGCGAAACTTTCTCGCGGGCTGCGTTCGCGCTGCAAGTCGGGCAAGTCAGCAAGCCGGTGGTCACTCGATTCGGCGTCCACCTGATCCGTTGCGATGAAATCAAGCCGGGCAACAAGACGGCGGCCGACGCCGGCGCGCAACTCGAAGAGGCGCTGGCCCGCGAACTGCTCGGCCGCCTAGCCCGGCTCCAGCGGCGTTACACGGCAGTGAAGTACACCGGCGCGATGCCCCACTTCAAGCCGGGTACGCGGGAATTGGTCGTGCCTTGATGCGAGCCAGCTTGACACAGCGCCCGAGGTCGCGACAATGACCCAATGGGCACGCTGCGCGAAATCGCCGGAGTCTTCCTCAAGCTGGGTACGATCAGCTTCGGCGGACCGGCTGCGCACATCGCCAACATGGAACACGAGGTGATCGAGCGCCGCGGTTGGATTTCTCGGGAGTACTTTCTCGACCTTTTCGGCGCAACACATCTGATCCCCGGCCCCAACGCCGTCGAAATGGCCAGCCACATCGGCTATTCGCGGGCCGGGCTGATCGGTTCGCTGACGGCCGGGCTGAGTTTCACGCTGCCGGCCGTGCTGATCTCCGTCGCCTTGGCCGTCGGATACAAGG
>JABMRB010000063.1 GCA_013202865.1 Candidatus Nealsoniibacteriota bacterium
GGATTTCAGATTTGGGATTTGGGATTTGGGATTTCAGATTGTGACGTGCTGGATCATTTGCGATTCTCCGATGGTTCGTCGCGGAGTAGTTGGCGGCAACGGGTGAAGTATTTGTGGTACTCTGGTCGGTGATAGTCGGGGAACGTCCACTCGTGCGGTTGCCAGCGACCGTGACGGTAGAACAGCGTGATCTCGGCGTAGATCCCCTGGGCCAGATAGATCCGATGCGTGTTGCCTCGGGTCGACGCCAGCACCAGCTTGCCCAGGGTGAGGTAGCCCGGGTCGATGTTCAATGGCCGGGGCTCGGGGTGATCGGCGAGTTGGGCATACTCCTGCTCCCAGCCGTTGGCGGTCAGTTTCACGTCCGGCAGGCCGGCCGGGTCGAAGGGGGCGTCGAACGTGAAAAAGATCTTGCGCAGCCCCGTTCCCATCGTCGTGTCGTAGTAGGCGGTCTGGTCGAACTCAAACGCATCGCTGAGCATCGCGACCGGCCCGAAGGTCTCGACGGTCCGGTCACGGGCCCAGTCCAGTGCCTCGTCGTAACGGCTAAACGCCGCGATCAGCAGCACGGCCGCGGGAGTGGGGGTTGGTTCGCCCATGGTGTTGAAATCACTACGGTCCTTTGACATCCAGCGCCGGCTATTCTACCATAGGGCGAGTTCTTTGGTAGAGTGATCCGACGATTCGGCCCTTTGGGAGACACGAAGATGCGACTGGCTGTTTTGGTTCTTGCCGTTCTGTTGCCGACGTTCTGTCCATGGTCCGCCCTGCCTGCTGCAGAGCGATCGTCATTCGAGGTGCGCATGCCCGAAATGGCCGAAAGCGGGCCCTCGGCTGCTCCGCTTCGTGAAATCCTCATCGAGATCGACAAGGACGGCCACTGCCGTGTTGAGGGAAAGAAGATTGCCATCGATGAACTGGCGGACGCGATCAAGAAGGTTGCGGGCCCCGGCGCCGACCGACCCGCCGCGCTGATCCAACTCGACCCGCAATGCAAGTTTGAATACGCGATCAACGCGATTACCGCCTTGGCAACGACCGGCATTCAGAAGATTCGTTTTGCACGACCGCTCGCGCCCGGGAAGGAGACAGGCCACCAGCCCAACGTGCTGCTGATCTTCGTCGACGACCTCGGCTATGGCGACTTGTCGAGCTACGGGGCCAAGGACCTGCAAACGCCGCACGTCGATAAGCTGGTCGAGCGGGGGATGCGGTTCTCGGCCTTCTATGCCAATTGCACCGTCTGCTCGCCGAGCCGGGCTTCGCTGCTCTCCGGACGCTACCCCGACGCGGTCGGCGTGCCCGGCGTGATCCGCACGCACAGCCGCAACTCCTTTGGTCTGCTCAGTCGCGACGCCGTGCTGCTGCCGGCCGTGTTGAACAACGCCGGCTACCGAACCGCCATGTTCGGCAAGTGGCACTTGGGGCTCGGCTCGCCCAGTTTGCCCAACGAGCGAGGGTTCGATCTGTTTCACGGGTTTCTCGGCGACATGATGGACGACTACTACCACCATCGCCGTCAAGGGCAGAACTACATGCGGCTCAACGACGAGGTGATCGACCCCAAAGGCCACGCCACCGATCTGTTCACCGAGTGGACGTGCGAGTGGCTGAAGGATTACAAGCAGGACGAGCCGTTCTTCATCTACCTGGCCTACAACGCCCCGCACTTTCCCATCCAGCCGCCGGCCGATTGGTTGGCGAAGTACAAGGAGAAACACCCGGACGTGCCGGATAAGCGTGCCCGCAATGCGGCGTTCATCGAACACCTCGACGACGGCATCGGCCAGGTGATTGCGGCGCTCGACGAGTCGGGCCGTGGCGAGAACACGCTGGTCATCTTCACCAGCGACAACGGCGGTTCGCTGCCGCACGCCCAGAGCAACGGTGCGCTCGCCGGCGGCAAGCAGGACCACCTCGAAGGGGGCATCCGCGTGCCGATGTGTGCGGTCTGGCCGGGCCGGATCGAGCCGGGCTCCCGTAGCGACCGCGTGGCCCTGGCCATGGACCTGTTGCCGACGATCTGCCGCGCGGCCGGCGCGACGTACGACAAGAAGATCGACGGCCGCAGCATCCTGCCGACGCTGCTCGGCGAGAACCAACCCAAGGAGGACCGTTACCTGTTCTGGGTCCGCACCGAAGGCGGCCGCCGCTACCACGGCACCCCCTACTACGCCGCCCGGCACGGCGACTGGAAGCTACTGCAAAACACACCCGACGAACCGTTTCGCCTCTACAATCTCAAGGACGACCCCAAAGAAACAACCGACCTGGCCGCCAAGCACCCGGACGAATACGCCCAACTGAAGAGCGCGTTGGACCTCCACATCGCCACCTACAAGGACGTCCCGACGCGTCTACCCGACGGCACGGGGCCGGGGGAGATCGCCAATCCGTAGGTCAGGGCTTGCCCTGACGCGACTCACCGATCCGCTGAAGCATCTGCCGCGCCGCGTCGCGTATTCCAGGTTCTTCATCCTCGTCCTCACATGTTTCCCGGAGTACGGCAAGAGTCACATCCGACTCGGGAGCAACGTTGCTAAGTACCTCCATGGCCAGGCATCGCTCCTTCGACGAAATGCCATCCCGAACCACATCAGCAAGGGCGGCAACGGTCGCCTCTTCATCTGCCCCGATTCTGCCCAACGAGTCGATCACCAATCGGCGAACCGCCTCGTCTTCGTCGGTGAGCAAATCTCGCAAACTGTCGGCCAACTTCCTGGCGGCGGGACCAAAGCGAGCCACGGTGAGGACCGCTTCGATACGGGCCCATCGGCTCTCGCTTTGCAGCATCTCTTCGAGGATGGATTTGACGGCGACAAATGCGTCCGGGCCGGTTCTGGAGATCGCCCAAAGCGCGGCGCTGCGAACGTCGCGGTTCTTATCCTGGGCGGCCTCCAGCAGCAACGGTACGGCCGACCGATTCGCTATGGCAACAGAGGTTAACGCCAGGGCAAAAGCGCGCCGGACGGTCTGATCTTCATCGCGCAGTCCCGCAATTAGCGGCGGGAGACACTCGCGGTTCTCGGGCCGCCACCAGGCGATCACCAGTGCAGCCTCCCGGCGCGTCTCGGCAGGATTCCCCTCGTCCAGCACGCGCGTTACCGCGGCGATGCGTGGCTCGGTTCGGGTGCCGAGGTTGCCGGCATCCCAGAGCCCTCGCAGCGCCGCCCGACGCATCTGGGGATCGGGGTGCTCCTCCAGCACTGCGATCATCACGGCGACCGCCTCAGGTGCCAAGCCCCGCATAATTGTCATTTCGCACCTCAGCTTCTCATAGTCGATGGACGCTGCATGCGTCGACCAGTGAGCGGCTCGCAACTCGCGTAATCTCACAACCCAGAAGGGAGCGTCGGCCTTGTCGGCGGCATCGAGTAAGTCAAAGGCAATTATGGGTGCAATGCTTCCCGAGTATTCACGCAAGAGGCCGTTTTCATAATCCTCCCAATAAGCCGCCTCGTCGGTGCTCCCGCTCAGCGCTTCCAACAGAACGAGTGTGGCTTCCTCGGTCGCGCCAAGCGAATGCACGGTGGCAAGGACTTCGTCGAGCGAATCGAAGCCGGCGTGGTACTCGCCGGTTGGCCCGAAGTGCCACAGAAGTGTGTCGATGGCGTACTGCTTGCGATATCGGCAGTCCCAAGCCAGCAGGCCGGAGATCAGTGCCGCGACAAAGACCAGCAAGAAGAGGCTCCGCATGCTGAACTGCCATCGACCGGCGGGTGACGGATGGGCCGGCCGAAAGGGAAGGTGCGCACGTAGCCGCGGCCACGCGTCCCGGGCAATACGGGTGAGTAGTGCGACGACGGCGCCGAGAATCGCCCCCGAGAGAGAGCGGAGTATTACGCCTGCAAGCGTATTATCCGTGAACGCATGGCGTTCGATCAGCAATGCTCCCGGTCGCCCCGCTACCATTGCCAGCACGAAACCGACGATCGCTCCTACCAGTGTCGCAGCAAAGTAGGGTGCTTCTCTGATCCACGTCGGCATTGCCAAAGGCCGTGATCTTCCCCAATACACCGCCACCGGAATCGCGATCATTGCCCCGACGATCCCCCCGGCGAGGCCAAACCATAGCGCGGCGTACCAAACGGTACCCGGGCAGACCTCGAACCAGCCCCGCGTGTGCAGAGTAATCTCCAATAGCAATTCAACGCAGCACCCTGCAGAAAACCCGACGATGCCCCAGAGCAAGACGTTGTTCCGACCGGGTGACGCCGCCAACGCTCGCGGGACGAGTTTCACGACGGCCGCGGCGAGCAGCACTGTGAGCACCGAAATGACGGCATAGCTGCTTGGTGGGGGCATGGTGGATTCGGGTCGGGGCAGACCCCGACAGCCGGCCAGTTGAGCGTTTCCAGTTCAAGTTCCGTACCACGCATGGTACGCACTCACCTGGGCTGTCGCAAGAGCGAAGATGGCTTGCGCTATGCCCTCAATCGTCGACCTGCTCCGCATCCGGAAGACACGTCCTGAGCACTTCTATCAGATCGTTGTAATCGTCGAGCCACTGATAGGTTTCGCAGGACTCCAATTCGATCATCACAACGTCGAACCCCATTTCGGGAAGAATCTGCCAGGATTTGACATCTGCCAGTCGAATCCTGCTATTACGACGCGTGCCTCGACCCTTAACAAGGGTATCGCCGACCAACCTATATGTGTTGACTCTGAGCACTTTGTCGAGCCTCGCTCGTAACGTCCGAATGAGTCTTCCGAACCAATGCAGCATGACGGTCCTCGGCAAGGCAGTCGCTACGGCCCACTACCGGCGTCGGCTCTTCTTCTTGCCGGTCTTCTTCTTGCCGGTCTTCTTCCCGGTCTTCTTCGCCTTGCGGACGGGCTTCTTCTTCTCCGTCGCCTTCGGCCTGCTTGTCTCCTTCCTCTCCACCAACCGAAAGTCCAACTCGCGGCGTTCGAGGTCGACTCGGGCGACGCGGATTCGTAGTCGGTCGCCGAGCCGGAAACTGTTGCCCGAGCGGTGACCGGATAGCGTGTGCGTGCCGCGGTCGAATTGGTAGTAGTCGTCGGCTAGCGAGTCGATGTGGATTAGTCCCTCGGCCGGTAGCTCGACGCCCTGGACGAATAGCCCGAAACTCTCCACGCCGGTGACCACGGCCTCCATCTCCTCGCCGATCCGCTCGCTCAGATAGAGCAGCAGCTTGAGCTTGGTCAGTTCCCGTTCGGCCGCTTCGGCCTGCCGCTCGAGTTGCGAACAGTGCTGCCCGAACAAGACCAGTTCGTCGAAATGATAGAGCTTAGGGCGGCCGGCCAGCATGGCGTCGATCTGCCGGTGGATCGTCAGGTCGGGATAACGACGGATCGGCGAGGTGAAATGGCAATAGCAATCACTGGCCAGGGCGTAATGGCCCTCCTCGGCCGGGCTGTAGACGGCCCGTTGCAGCGACCGCAGCGTGGCGAAATGCACGGCGTGTTGCTCCGGCCGGCCGGCCACCCGTTTCAATAGCTTCTGCAACTCGAACCGGTCGACCAGGCTGCCCGCGTCGACGCCCAACTCCTTGACGAAACCGGTCAACGCGTCGAGTTTCCGCTGGTCGGGCGGTTCGTGGATGCGCCGCAGGAAGGGGATCTTCTTGGCGAACAACACCTCGGCCACCGCCTCGTTGGCCGCGAGCATGAACTCCTCGATGA
>JABMRB010000481.1 GCA_013202865.1 Candidatus Nealsoniibacteriota bacterium
CCCTACGTCTGCGACCCCTTCCCGCACCCCGCAAACCCTTCCGTCCGCGGCCGCAGCACGATGTAAACCGACAGCGAGCTGACGCCCAGCAGGATCTGCACCCCCGCTTTCACGTCGAGATATTCCCCGACCGTGTGGTGCTTCGGCTGTACTGGTCGTAGTTGGGTTGGTACAATCGGGGTTCGACGGCCTGACGGACGGCGATGTCTTGAGATCACAGATTGTGATCTCAAGTTACTCAAGCATTGTGAGGGGATCTTCTGGTGGGAAAGAAGAAAGCTACCTCGATCTCGGTCAAGCGTATCGAGCGGTCAATCCTCCTGATTCGCGATCAGAAGGTCATGCTTCAGACTCATCGCTTCTTCGTGAATGCTACCAGATAGACCCCAGTCACGGTGAAGTGCGAGCCAAGCTGCTCGAGACACTAGTTCGCTGGTTCCGGTATTGCATTCACGAATGGCCGGCCGGCGTTCTCTATGGTATGGACGGGGCTACTCGCAACCAGTGTGACGAGATTCTTGAGGAACTTGCCTTCGCCCGAAGACTCGACCAATCACACCAGTTCTCAGAGTTGATGGACGATGTGGAACAGAAGACAAGAGCGTATATGGAAAGAGTGCCAACAGAGCGCTCGAATACGACTCCTTAACCGCGACTGGCCGCGTTGCTCTTCCGGGGTGGCCGTTCCACGGGAACTGGCTCTTTCGGGATAGTATTGATGTTGGCTTGGCAACAAGAGGGTTGCCGCGAGACGAAGCTACATCTTGCGGAGCAAGATGGCTACTCTCCCGAATCCTTCCCGCACCCCGCAAACCCTTCCGTCCGCGGCCGCAGCACGATGTAGACCCACATCGCGCTCACGCCCAGCAGGATCATCAGGCTTACGTTCTGCGAGATCGTTAGCTCGGTTCCCATCGCTCCGCTTTCGTCGACGCGGATCATCTCCAGCAGGTACCGGACGGCCGCGTAGATCGTGATCATCAACGCGAACAACTCGCCGTCGCGGCGGCGGTACGGTTCGTAGGCCAACAGCAGCAGGCACAGCAGTAGTGCATTGATCGCACTGTAGATCTGCGTGGGATGGACCGGGAGGCTGCGCGGCAGCGGATGCTCGATCGTCCACTTAGCCCGCGACGTGCGCGACAACGTGGCGATCGATAGCCACGGCTCGGTCCGCTGCAATTCCAGCAGGCGGCGCAAGTCGCCGACGGTCTCGACCGGTTCGCCGTTGACCGCGACGATCCGGTCGTCCGGCCGCACGCCCTCGCGTGAGGCCAGCGAGCGCCGTTGCACGGCGGCGACCACGGGCCGATTGTCGCCTCGGCCGTTGATCCGCAACCCGACGATCGACACGCCGCCGTCGTCGAGCCGATAGACGGGCCCAGCCGGCGGCGGTGGGGTCTGAAGAACCCACGTGAAGGAGCGCTCGCCGGGCCGTTTGATGCGAAGGTGGAGTTGATGCGCGCTGAGCAGGGCCCAACGGATGCGATCGGTTTTGCCGTGCTCGACCGCGTCGCTGAAGACGCCGTTGACGGCCACGATCTGTTGCCCCGGTTTCAGGCCGTGCTGCGCGGCGAGTGAGCCGGGTTCTACTTTCTCGATGATCGGCCGGCCGTCGTCGTCGGGTTTGACGATCAGGCCGTGTAGAAACGTGTCGCTATGCCGGGCCTGATGGACGTGTGCGGGACTGTTGAATGGGAACTGAACGGCCCACGCGTGGTCGTCGCAGGGTCCGCCGAAACAGCAGCCGTTCAACAGGCAGCCGATCCGCCCCAAGGCCAGGCCGATCACCATGCCCGGGGCAATCAGGTCGAGCGTGGGCAACAACGGCAGGCGAAACTTGCGCGTGAACGCCACAATCCCCAGCACCGCGCCGATGAACGATCCGTAGACGACCTGCCCGCCCTCGGACAGATTCACTACTTCGCCGAGCCACTGCATGTACTGGCCCTGCTGCCAGGCGTCGGCGTATTGATCCCAATATTGGATGACGTAAAACACCCGGGCGCCGATAATGCCGGGCACGAACATCCAGAAGGCCAGCGAGACAATCAGATCGGGATCGAGACCCTGCCGCCGCGCCCGCCAGATGGCCACGCCGGTGCCCGCCACGACCGCCAGGAGCATCATCATCCCATAGCCGCGGATGGGGAGCCCCTGTTCCTTGCACAGCGCCGGCAGCAACCCCCAGATGATCCCGCCGGCCGGCACCAGCAACAGCAGGTAACCCCACGTATCGCGGCCGAAGCCCTGCCGCCATCCGAGCCACGCAATCAGCCCCACGCTGAAAGCGATCCAAACGGCCAGCAACAGTCCGAACCCGAAGACGGGCACGTCGAACAGTTCATACGGGATGTGGAAGAGGGTTTGGCGCATTTTCTAAATGACGAAGCACGAATGACTGTTGGGAATGACAAAGCACGAATGACGAATGACGAAAAGATTGGACTTCGTCATTCGTCATTTGTGCTTCGTCATTTGCAGTATGCGATTATCGATCAGTCGGGTGTTCTCGATGTGTACGGCCAATAAGGCTACGACGGGGCCGCGGATCTCGTGGACCGGTTCTAGGGTGTCGGGGTCGGCCAGCGCGAGGTAGTCGATCCGGGCGTCGTCGGCGGCCGTGAGGAGTTCTTGCTGCATCCGGTCGAGAATCGACTGGGCACTGCATTGGCCGGCGGCGATGAGTTGCTCGGCCAGTTCGAGGCTGCGATGCAACGCCAGCGACCGCTGTCGGGCTTCGGGGCTCAGGTACGCGTTGCGGGAACTCATGGCCAGGCCGTCCGGCTCGCGGACCGTCGGGCAGATGCGCAGCTCGACGGGCACGTCGAGGTCCTCGACCATCTGCCGGATGACCAGGGCCTGCTGGTAGTCCTTCTGTCCGAAATAGGCGACGTCGGGGCCGACCATGTTCAACAGTTTCAGCACGATCGTAGCCACGCCGCGGAAATGGTCCGGCCGGTGGCGGCCTTCCAACGGTTCGCCCACCGCGCCGACCTCGACCCAGGTGGCGTGTTGCGGGCGGTAGACTTCGTCGTCGCCGGGTGCCAGCACCAATTCCACGCCGCACTCGGCCAAGGCGTCGAGATCGGTGCGGAGCGTGCGGGGATACTTGTCGAGGTCCTCACCGCGACCGAACTGGCTCGGGTTGACGTAGATCGACACCACCGTGTAGTCGCATTCTTGTTTCGCGGCGCGGACGAGGCTGAGGTGTCCTTCGTGCAAATCGCCCATTGTCGGTATCAGAGCGATCGTTTTGCCGCCACGGCGCACGGAGCCCAGCGCCGCCCGAAGTTCGGCAACGGTAGTGACGAGTTCCGGTTGCGAAGTGGGCGGCATGGGGGGAAGGTAGTGGATGGTGGATAGTAGGTCGCCGCGCCGGTAGCCGACACGTTTAGCCGTCGCCGGTACGGCGATGTAATTACCACATCGCTTGCATGGCGGCGTGGACTTCGTCGAGGATGCGGTTGGTATCTTCGGCCGCGAGTTTCATCACGGGGCCCTGGTCGGGGCGGTTTGCTCGGTCGGCGATGGCCCGGGCGATTCGCTGGAGTTGCTGTGCGGTCAAGGTCTGCTCGCCGGGCCGGCCTCGACGCTGCACGCGGCGGAGCAACTCCTCGGCCGGCGCCTCTAATAAAACGATCAACTTCGGCCGTGCCACACGGGCGCGGGCTTCGTGCCAACGCTCGAGGAACGCTTCGAGCCGGTCGGCCGGCAGCCAGACCTCGGCAAAGGCCGCCGACTGGTCGAACCAGAAATCGCTGACGGTCCATTGCCGCCGTGGATCGAAGTCCGCCGAGTCGGCCGCTAGCAGCCGGGTCCGCTGACCGAGGAATTCTATCTCCATGTCCCATGCATTGCCAGCCGGATTTGCGTAGAAGGCGTCCAGCCGCGTGGCGTCCGGGCGTTCGGCGATCCAGCGTAGCGACGTGCGTTGTTCGAGTTGCTTGGCCAGTTGTGTCTTACCGACGCCGATCGACCCGGCAATCGCTACGTAGGGGACTGCCGTGTTGAGGTGGTCCCAGAGCCGCGAGATCGTCCAGCCGGTGGTGGGATGTAGCATGGCTGGCGCCACCTCGACGGCCCCCTCTAGCACGAACCGGCGCCAGGCCATGCGGGGGTGTGGCAATGCGAGCGTCGGCGTGTCGAGTACCAGATCGTCGTAGAGCAACAGGTCGAGGTCCACCGTCCGCGGGGCCCAGCGCCCGGTGCGGCGGCGGCCCAGCTCGCTTTCGACGCGACCGGTTAGTTCCAGCAGGCTTTGTGGTGCTAGCGACGTCTCGATCGACAGGACGCCGTTGACGAAGGGCCCTTGCCCGGTTGGACCGCCGATCGGCGCCGTTTCCAGTAGCCGGCTTTGCGCAACGACCGCGATTTGCGGATGTTCGTTCAGCCGGGAAACCGCGTGGCGAAGCGTTTCGTGCCGATCTCCCACATTCGAGCCGAGACCGATCAGGCAGAAAGGCATGGGGAAACCGAATCGAGAGAATCAGACGAGGGCTATAGCACGTCCGCGCGGCAATGCCGGTCTGCATGCGAATAAACGAAAGCTTGGGGAGGGCCCTCCGGGCCGCCGTCTTCGACGCCGACAGTCGTTCCTTGCGGTCGCCGCTCCCCAGGCTTTCGTCCGGCTTTCGGCCGAACGCTCGACCGACGTACCGTTCTCATATTCTTATTGGAAAGCTCACCTGCCAACTTGCACGCGCAGGTAAACCGCCATTCTCCCGATCCGCTGAGAAAAGTCAAGAAGCATTTCGCGAAGTCGGCGAATCTTTTTTTCGACAAGCTTCGATCGGCAGCGCGCGCGTCAAGAAAAACATTAGTAGGTGGGGTCTGGCATGACCGGAGAGGAAGGGATTGGCTGAAAGGGTTCGGCGGCTGGGTGCGGTTGGTCTTGCGGCGCGAAGATTGCATCGCCGACCGACTGTTCGCACGGCAACGCCGAATAGCCCTGGGGTTCGTGCGGTGCGGCGTGCCACGGATAGTCGAACAAGTGGCGATAGTTGTAGGGCTGCCGGTAGTAGGAGCCGTGGAATGCCGGATAACGATGCATGTGCCGGTTGTTGCCCGGGTAGCAGCCAAACTGGGGCGCGTAGCACGTCTGGGGCATTGAGCCGAACCAACGGGAGAAACAACTTCGGTCGTCCTGCCCAACGCACTGGCAGGCGTCGGGCCTATGCCCGCACTGCCCGCACTGCGTTATGACGGCGGGCGCGAATTGCTCGATAGTCGTACCCGGCGCGTCTGCGCCGACCGCCAGCAGGAGAGTCAATAAGGTCGCATGCATCGATCCGATCTCCGGTGATTCGAGATAAGGCCTCTTGACGGTGGATCGGTTCCCGGCGGGTGTCGGATCGAGTTCAATCGATACGACCAGTAGAATCATCCTATCTTGCCTACGTTGCCGGGAGTGGGTGGTTAACGGGTATTCGGGTAGCTGCACTCGCCAGAGTGCGGAACTTCCACAGTCTGGCGACCGCGGCTACCCCTCTCCGCAAAAGCAGGCTACCAATTTTTTTCGTTGCCAAGCAAGGTTTGCGCTTGAAGGTTCAGAAAGTTTAACTAGACTAGGCTGCATACGGTGAATGGGTTGTTCGGCTGTCGTCTTGTCCGGGTTCCCGGACTTGCAGTCGGCGATACGCGTCGCACTAGGCGCGTGCTTCCCTGTTGGCCTTTGCCGGGGCTACTTCCTCAATCACCTGCCTGCCTATCTCCCTCCCGTCCCCTAGTTATCCCATCCACAGTAACGAGGTAGAACCCGATGAGTCCAGACTTGATGGTTTGCAGCGAGGAGTTGGTGACCGACATGCCGGGGTTCTTCGCCGGGTTACCGCAGCGGACGTTGCATGGTCAGACGCGAAGCCTCGTCACCTACACGCCGTCGATGTTTGGCATGCTCGACGAGTTGGAAGTGGCAGCAGCCCACGACGTTACCGTGCTCTTTATTGGTGAGACGGGCTCGGGCAAGACCTACCTGGCACGACTGCTGCACGAACTGTCGGCCCGGCACGACCAGCGGTGCCTGACGGTGGCTTGCGGGGCCTTGCCGCCGGATCTGATCGAAAGCGAGTTGTTCGGCCACGTCAAAGGGGCGTTTACCGGGGCGGAGTCCGACCGGGAGGGTAAGTTCGCCGCCGCCGTCGGCGGCACACTGCTGCTGGACGAAATCGACGTCTTGACACCGCAACAGCAGGCGAAGCTGTTGCGAGTGATCGAGACGGGTGAATACGAGCCGGTCGGCAGCAACGACACACACATCTCCAGTGCCCGACTGATCGCTGCGTCGAACTGCGATCTGCAACAACTGGTCGGCATGGGCAAGTTCCGGATCGACCTGTTCTATCGGTTGAACACGTTGAGCTTCCATTTGCTACCGCTGCGGGAGCGGCCCTGGGACATCGAGTTCCTTGCCAGAATATTCGCCAAGCAAGAGAGCGGTACCCACGGTATCGAGTTGCGGCACATCGAGCCCGAATTTCTCGGCGCACTGCGACAATACGATTGGCCGGGGAACATCCGCGAACTCGAGAACGTGATCCGTCGGGCGGTGCTCTACAGCCACGACGGGGTGCTCGAACCGGCCGATTTACCCGGCACAATCCGACCCCCGCAAGGGCAAGCGACCGGCTTGGCGGACGACGGGCAAGAGCCGCTGACGCTAGGGGATCACGTCGATCAGATCGAGCAGCGGATCATCGAGCAGACTCTCCTGCGGTACGACCACCACCGCGTCCGAACGGCGAGCGAACTCGGGATCAGCCGGGTGACGCTCTACAACAAGATGAAGAAGTTCGGCATGCTGGGGTAGTCCGGATCGTTTGTAGTGACCGCAATCATGCGGTTCGGGCAATCTGGCCATTGACCGTCGAGTGTATAGCGGAGTGAACGTTTTCCTTAGGTCCGCAGGGCCGGGCGTTCAGAAACGTGAACGTTGCCCGGAAGCCAAGTCCGACGTGTGTAAGTCCGGTCGAAACCGTAAGTCCAACGAGGGCCGGGAGTTAGCCGCCAGACGCGAAGAATCGAGCAGGAAAAGCAGCAACGGCACACAACGTGCATTTACTTACCAGCAGAATACTCTACGCATGAGGGCACAACCACAACGTGGTAGAGTGGCCGGGCCGATGTAGGTTCGGCGTATTCGTTACCGTAGCACAGGTATAAGGAGCTGCAGAAGTGAAGAGTTTGCTAAACCGAGTGTGGAGTGAGGACCAAGGCGTCTTGACGTTCGAGTGGGTTCTCCTGATCACCGTGTTGGCCATCGGCATCGTTGGTGGCATGAGTGCGGTCCGTGACGCCGTCATCACCGAACTGGGTGACGTGGCTGAGGCCGTCGTTTCGCTCGACCAGTCCTACACCATTCTGCCTCCATGGGAAGTTATGACTCCCGATTGTCTGCAGGACGGTGCTTCGGACTCGGCCTACACCGACGAGGCGGGCATCTCGGAAACGCGGTCCGCCAATGCGGTCACGCAAGGCCCGACCGGCTCGTGTGGTCAGGGCAACGAGATGGGCGACATCTAGTTTAAGCTTGAAAAACGAACACCGCGGCGTCGTTTGACGAGCCGCGGCCTTGGCAGGCCGAAAATGGGGCCTTCGCGGTACGGCCTTCTGCCGTACCGCGGAGTCCCGTTCGGCCCGGCCGCCCGCCCGACGGGCACATTACGAACAGCCTCCACGAGAACACACCTTGAATTCACTTGCCAAGCAGATCTGGACCGAGGACCGCGGCACGCTCACCTTTGAATGGGTGCTGTTGATTACCCTGTTGGTGATCGGCGTGGTCGGCGGCGTCTCAGCCGTGCGCGACGCGATCATCACCGAGTTGGGTGACGTAGCCTCTGCCGCTGTGAATATCGACCAGAGCTACACGGTCACGTCGGAGACCGTCGCCCAAGGCGAGACACCGTTGGGTAACAGCTTCGGCTTCCAGGACAGTCTGCCGACGTGTCTCCAACCGGGCCAGCAGAGTGCAGGCCGGGCCACGGGCAATCCGTCGCAGACCGTCGAACCCTGCGGACCGTAACCTTACAGAACGCAACCGTTTGTCTCCACGGCATTCGGACCCTCCCCCGCGCCGGAAATCCCCACCCGGCCCAAACAACACACCACCATCACACGGGAGTCGCAACTGTGCGAACCGTATTGACACATCTTTGGCACCGCGATGCCGGTCTGTTGACCTTCGAGTGGATCCTGCTGATTACGCTGGTCGTACTCGGCGTGGTCGGCGGCCTATCGGCGGTCCGAGACAGTGTGATCGACGAGCTTGGCGACGTGGCCGATGCGGTCATCAACGTCGACCAGAGTTGGACCATGGAAGCACCCGATTGTTACCCCGGCGGTTCCGACTTGTCGTATACGGACCCGAGTTCCGGTCCGGTCGAGCGCCGACGGCCTGCGGCTTCGGTTATCTCTCAGTAGTCTAAGCACCCAACGAAAGGGACACTGTGAACGCGACCTGGATTCTTGTTGTAGCAGTCGGGCTCTACGTGGCCACCGCGGCGGTAACCGACCTGCGGATGCGACGCATCCCCAACTACCTGACCGTGCCGACGGCCCTGCTGGGGCTGGCCTATCACACGTTGGCCCCGGGCGGATACGGTTTCTGGGTCGCGCTGGGCGGATTCGGCGTCGGGTTGGCCCTGCTGATGCTGCCCGCCTTGGCCGGTGGCAGCGGCATGGGGGACGTCAAGTTGCTGGCCGCGCTGGGTGCCTGGTTCGGCACGCAGGGCCTGTTGGTGGCGTTCGTCTTCGCCGCGTTGATCGCGTCGGTCATCGCTTTGTCGGTGATCGTCGGCAGCGTGTTTCGTCGCGGTGTGAGCAAGACGAGCCGGCGTTACGTCGCCGCGCGTCGCCCGACGGGAAAACACCGCCGCCCCCAGCCGCGGGTCATCCCCTTCGCCGTACCCGTGGCCATGAGCACCTACCTCGTCTTGACGTGGATGGTCGTCCGCGGCGGACTGTAGATAAACTGGTTCGTAGTGACCCGATTCATCGGGTCGGCCCAGTGATCCCATCCGAAAGAGCCCGTTATCAACCGCATGAATGCGGTCACTACAAACCTCCCGTCAGGAGCCATTTCATGAAACGCATCAGTCCCGCTACCGTCACGATCGGCGTTGTGGCCATTCTGTTCGGTCTGGTTACCGCCTACGTAGTGC
>JABMRB010000482.1 GCA_013202865.1 Candidatus Nealsoniibacteriota bacterium
AATACCATTTTCCGAATCGTCCCTTCAGGGAATAAACCACCGATCCAAGTGGCCCGGGGTTGCTGTCACTTGCCATGTTGCCACAAGAAAAGCGGCCCGCGGTTGCTGTCACTTGGCCCCTAAGGCGTTGGTGCCTCGGTCTTCGGTCAACCCATCGGCACCGATGGCCAGCAACGGCCAGAACCCCCAAGGAGTGTCTGACTGGGCAGCCACAACGCTCATCCAGGTCACGGACCCGCTGGTGAACGTGTCGGTTACGGAACTGTCCATCATTCGGTAGCCGTTCACGTGGGCCCTGCCATCGAAACCAAGAGAGATGAAATTGCCGGCTTGTACGATGTTGTGGGCAACGCCGTCCCATGAACGCCACTGATACGGATCACGGGGCCCATCCGCCAGTGTCATCTCAATTCCTGCCCCGGCATTATGGTCCCAGGCGGTCCAGTCTCCGGTCATGCCTATATCGCTCGTACTGGCGGCCTGGGTCTGGCCGTTAAGGAGCTCGCCTACCGGATAGTCAAACGGCTCATAGAGCAGCGTCTCGCCCCGGGCCGCGCCGGTTGCCGTCAGGACGGCCGCCATCATCACCAGGGCCGGCAGGGCCCAAACACATCTGTTGCATCTCATCTTGTTACCTTTCGCAGGAGCAGAATCGACTGCGGGTATCTCGAAACACAGACCACAACAGGAACGAAGTCAGAACCGTTCTCCTGTGCGAAAAACGGCCTGTGCTCTTGTCGCTACTGTTGGGGTCCAGCGGAAGAATGCACCTGACGGGAAAACAATCGTCACCGGTAGGGGTGACCTGTTTCTTCGTGCCGGTGCTATGCTGCCTCACGGGAGAGGTGAAAGGCTTCCGTCGAGGTTTCAGAACCCGTCTGAAACTCAACGGCCCTGGTCGCTACGCGACCACAACAAGCTCTATTGTTGTCCAATCAGATTGTTCTGTCAACCGTTTCAAGCCCCCCCCAAAAAAAACGAGGAAATCGCAAGATTCTTGGAAATCGGGCCGGGAATGCCCCGCTAGTGAGGGGGGTCGCTTGAATTCGGCCCGGGAGCGGCGTTGGCAGAAGTACAAACGACAGAAGGCCGGCAGACGGCAGCGGCGATGGGCGGCCCGGCGTTTGGGCGAACCGGTGGGGCTTTGTGCGTCTTTGGATTGCGGAGCGAGTTACCGCTTCCGCCGCCGACCGAAAGCGATCAGACTCAGCAGACCGAGGCCGGCAAGGACGAAGGTGGACGGTTCAGGGACAGGACTGACGTTTACCTCGAAAGCATAGGTTCTAGGGAGGTTGGCGTTACTAAACTCCGTGACTGCTTGCCCTATTCCCGTGGGCGCGGTAAAGGCGTTGTCGTGATCCGTGCTGCTGTTGCCCGATCCCACGTTATTCTGGTCCAGGGCAATGATTCCGGAACCTTGACCGGCCGTGAAGAAGCCGGCGTAAATGTCTGTCGCCGCGGCTAAGGTGAAGTTCCCGGCTTCGGGCACCGTTTGCACCCCATCGGACGTCGGATCGAATGCCGAACCGAGCCACACTGTCGTATACGACGAGGGCGCACCGCTGAGGAGCATCGGTGTGATCGTGCCGCCTTCGGTGTTGTCGAATACGTTGAGCCACCAGTCGTCCACGTTATACGTACCGGCAGCCAGCGTCACGAAGGTGGTGCGGTCAACGTTGAGACGGTCCGCACCCGGCGTGTCCTGCTGAAGAGCTTCGGTAATGGCGGAACCCGGTCCGATCATCTCCGCGCCGGTGGACGGCTCGGGAACGACTTGGTTACTGAGCCCATAGAGGTGCCAGGAAGCGTCGGATCCAACCGAATTCGCCGCAGTGATCACCAGATCTTCGCCTGCTACCGCAGTGTACCGGTAGTTGACGTAATAGGAATCCGTGCGTTGGGCATTCCGACGGTCCTTTTCTATTGGTATGAAACCAACGAGATGGCCGACGCCATCGGATCCGCACTACGGCAGTGCCAGGTATCTCACCAACGGGTTGCGGAACTGCTGCACGTCGACCGCCTTGCGGATGCCCTTGTTGGCCTGCTGGAGAATGCGGGCGCGCTTCTTGCGGATCTCGTCGTTGATCAACTCTTCGATCTGGCGGCCGACTGCGCTGAGCGCGTCGTTCGAGACGTCCAACGCGCGAACGTCAATGCGAAGCTGCAAGACCTCCGGCGGCTCGAGCGTGACTTCGTCGTCGACCTTCTTCGCGCGGAACTGGCCGACCATCTTCATGGCGATCTTCGTGCGGAAGCCGGTCTCGGCCGTTACCGCGTCGGCGATCTGGTAGCGGACCCGCCCGCGGACCGGCACGTCGATCTCGGCCACGAACAGCAGCACACCCGTCTCGCCGTGCAGGTACGATCTTAGATACGGCATTTGCACGATGCGGATCTCCGGCATGCCATGGAGCCGCGCCGTAACGCGATACTCCTCGCGGACGCCGAGGATCTGATGTTTCTTCATGCGGCCCGGATCAGCAAGCGTTGGGGCCGGCAACTCGATGAACTTCTCCCGGTTGCGGACCTTTGTCTTGTCGTACTCTTCGCCTTGCAACTGTTGCACGACCAGCATCCGCACCGTCAGCGCCAGCCCCGCGCGGACCGACTCCGAAATCTGCTTCACGCGGAACACCTCGACGGTCTCGGCCGGCCGCGGTCCGTCGGGGTGGTCTTTGTCGGCCGGTTTCTTGTTGGCGGGATCGAAGACAACGAACTCGCGAAAGCCCCGGACCTTCATGCCCGCGCGACTGCCGGAACCAGCACGAACGTCTCCCGCTCCGCCGGCTCGGCCCTGGGGCTATCGGCGCGAAGCTGCTTTGCGTCGCGTCCCTCGGCCAGCAGGAATCGGCCGCGGTAGGTCTTCAACGTGATCGGCCCGTCCCGATCGCCGCCCAGCTCGAATGTCTCCTGCTCGCCGGGCACAAGCCGGTCGGCTCGTAGCGTGCCGTCGTCGGCCGCCCGCAGAAACATCCCGCTGTCAGTCCGCAATGCGACCTGCTCGCCGACCGCGCACGGCAACGCGGCGACCGTCCAAGCGGCCAAGGCCGTTGCGATACCAGTCCATGTTGGCGACATCGGGAGTTCTCCTTTGCACGGTCTATAGTGACCCGTCTCCGACCGGATACACCGGTGGGAAGGTTACCATTTCAGGTCAGTGTGGATCAAGGGCAACTTGTTAACGTAGGACGGATTTTCAATCCGTCTTCCACGACGGATTGCAAATCCGTCCTACGGCGATGTCCCTTAACGTCCCCGAAGTTGCCACCGATCTCCTCTCTTGCTACACTCAGAGGTAGATGGCCCGGCTCTCCTGAAAGGACAAACGCACGATGTCTATCGACTCACAAGCGGACGGCGGACGACGGGAGTTTCTCAAGCGGGTGGGCGGGCTGTCGGCCGCGGCGATCGCTGTCGGCGGCAATTCGTGCGTGGCTGGCGAGCCGGACCCTCAGACCACGCTGCCGCAGATCCACCTCGGGTCGCACTCCATCTCGCGGCTGATCTGCGGGGCCAACCCGTTCAGCGCCGGGTCGCATCTCTCCACGTTCGTCGACCGGCAGATGCGCGAGTATTATACGCCCGAGCAAATCCTCAAAACGTTGCGGCGATGCCGACAGGTGGGGATCAACTGCTGGCAGTCGGGCACCAACATCGGGCTCTATCGGCGACTGCTCGACGAGGGCGGCGAGATGCACTACATCGCGATTGCCGCAGGCGATCCGGCCAACGTCCGGACGCTGGCCACCGGCGGGTGCATTGCCGTGGCCCATCACGGCGAGGTCACCGACCGGATGTTCAAAGACGGCCAACTCGACGAGATGCACGATTATCTGAAACGGGTCCGCGACGAGGGCCTGGCCGTGGGTGTCTCGACGCATATACCCGACGTGGTCGACGCGATCGAATCGAAAGGCTGGGACGTCGACTATTACATGACGTGCATCTACGAGCGCCATCGCAGCGCCGAGCAACTCGAGAAGCTGCTGGGCCAGGCCCCGATCCCGGTCGGCGAAGTCTATCTGCCGAACGATCCGCCACGGATGTTCCAAGCCATCCGGCAAACGAAGCGGCCGTGCCTGGCGTTCAAGATCCTGGCGGCCGGGCGACTCTCCGAGCGGCGTCAATGGGTCGAGCAGGCCTTTCGCGAGACGTTCGCCGGAATCAAGCCGATCGACGGCGTGATCGTCGGCATCTACGACCGCTACAGCGACCAGCCGGCCCAGAACGCCGCGATGGTTCGGCGGTTTGCGGGCTAGCGTCTTGTCAAGCTTGATATTTGGGATAGCTGAATTCTTGCGAATCCAGCTACTGTTCGTTCCGGTAAGCTGGCTCCGTTGCCGTGGCGACCGGTTGCCCGGATATTTGCAGGTACACCACCGTGAACATCAACCCAAAAAACGGGATGCTCACAAACAGACCGAGACCGCAGGGAATGGCCGACACGATGTACAATCCAAAGCAGGCAAGCCAAATGAGGAACAACGTCAGCTTGTTGCCGTCGGTGAGTTTCTTGGACGTAGTCAGTGCGTCGATCACACCCAGGCTCTGATCGATGACCAGAAACTGGGCCTGGGAGAACATCAGCATAAGGATGAATAGTAACACGTAGCCAAACACCA
Source organism: Candidatus Nealsoniibacteriota bacterium (assembly GCA_013202865.1). Taxonomy (GTDB): domain Bacteria; phylum Planctomycetota; class Planctomycetia; order Pirellulales; family Thermoguttaceae; genus JABMRB01. The sequence continues at coordinate 4,626 of JABMRB010000482.1, forward strand.
TGCAGACGATCATCACGACGCCTCCCAGTTCGGGCGAGACCATACTCAACACGAACCCGGGCACCATGCATACGAGCATGATGCCGTAGCCCATAAGCGTGAGCAGGAGTTGCGTCAGGAACACGGGAACGATGTGGGAGGCACCGCTGAAGAGCAATCCCAGATCCGCCGGTTCGCCACGTGCAATCTGCAGAAGCACTTTGATCACGCCGATCATCATCCAAAGCATGAACGCCAAGCCGGCCACGTACCCCACGATAGCCATCAGAATCATAATCGGCAGGACTCCGATCGCCGCTCCCACGAGCATAGGCCCGTAGAAGAGTACGGCGAGCCCCACGTAACCGAGAAGCAAGCCCAGTAGCACCGTCCCCAGGCACATCCCCCACTGCACCTTGAAGATGTCCCAGGAGCAACGGAAGACTTCGCCGAAATCGAGCAACGTCCGCCTGAGTCCTCCCGGGGAGACAGGCGAGCGCGGAGCAACGGGATCGAAGACGCCCGGCGAGGCGTAGGGATTCTCGGCCCCGCCTGCGGCCGGTTGAGCTGCCTGTGGCGTCGGCATACCGGCACCGAATGGGTTGCCGGCATCCTGCGGCGGCGGCGGCGGCCCGGCCGGCGGGGTCTCGGAAGTGGCCGCCGGAACGGTGACAACCGATGCGCAGGTAGGGCATTGTGCCCGTTTCCCGGCGTTTTCGTCGCCCACCCTAAGCAGCTTGTCACATTGTCCGCAACGGAATTCGATCGCCATAACACCCCCCTGAAGTGGGATTTACCCGGTAACGCCTTGGTAGTCCCATCTGCCGAGGCTGCCGGTGGCAAACAGTTTACCAGATCGAGACGGAGTTTCCAACAATACCTTACGGCGCCAACATCGTGAAGGGATAAGCCGGTACGTTGCGGAGTATCCAGAACAGCACGACGACGACCAGCAATGCGGCTTGCGGACGATCTTCGCCCGGACCGGGTTCAGTTCGATGTAGCGGGCGGCCGCCAGGAGGTGGTCGTCGTCCATCACGAACGAGGCGAAGCGACCCTGCCAGAGATGCCCACGCCAGCCTTCGCGGAAGTTGACGTGCCGCGTGTACCGACGGTGTGCCTCGCCGATCGCCCGTCGCAGCCCGTCTTCATCCTCGGGCACGGCGATCAGGTGGACGTGGTTGGGCATCAGGCAGTAGGCCCAGATCTCTACGCCACACTCTTCACACCACTCGGCCATCAACTCGATGTAGGTTGAATAGTCGTCGTCGTCGAAGAACGTCTGCTGCCGACGATTCCCCCGCTGGATCACATGATGCGGGTACCCGGGAACAACAACTCGTGCCAATCTTGCCATCGTGGTAGTCTAGCGAAAGGAGGTTGCTCTTGTCAACAGGAAACTAGTATGGTGTCCCCGGATTCTCATTGCAGAGCTTACTGCGGAAAATGATCGGTGCTACCCGGTCCTGCCGTTTTCCCAAGCCGAAGCAGCGGTCCCCTCAGGCCCGTCGTGGGTAGCATGGGCGTCCCCGTTGCCTCCAACGCTTCTGCACCCTCTGTGTAGCGATGTGAAGGATAATAAGCAGTACGACCGTTCTGGCGGTTGATGCCGGTCACTCCCGCTTTGGTCATTGCCTTCAAACTCTTGGCAATCCTCCTCCAAACAGCAAGAGCTTTGGCGACATCCGTGCGGCAAGCGAGCCCCGACTCGGCTAACCCGTCATCTGAGAGCCGACCAATATCTAGAACCAGTTGCTCACTGTGGGCGTCTTCAAAGTCGACCTCCGAACGCACTTCGAGGTTCGGGCGTGAGATCAGGAAGCACACCCGCTCAATATCATCGTTTGTCACAACCTCGGAAACGTCGCGAGCCTGCACCTCTCTCGCGCCGAAGGGGTGGAATCGCATTGCCACCAAGTGAATTCCCTCACACTGGACCCACTCAGTAACCCACTTTGCGATCTCGTCGGTGGACGCGTGAAAGTCAATTTCGATGTCTGCCATGAGAAACTCTTCCTCATTCAATCGTACGGTACAAAGTCAGTCGGAAGGCCACCGGGCCCGTTGAGATCGTCCAGCGCCTCAAGTTCTCGCGGTGGAATTCCGGGGACACCATACTAGTTTTTCTTCTTTAGGGTCTTGACCCCGTGCGCATCACGGCGTGGGTTATGCGGGGAATTCGCTAGACACCATACTACCAACTATTCTGCTTTGTCGGGTGACCGGTCTTGCGGCCGTGTGGGGTTGCGTTGGGATCGCTGCCGTCTCATGCCAAACACCAC
>JABMRB010000483.1 GCA_013202865.1 Candidatus Nealsoniibacteriota bacterium
AGGTGACAATCATGTTTTCCAAGCTCAGATCACTATGGATTGCGGGGGCACTTTGCCTTGTTACCGGCGCGGCGAATGCAGAGCTGTTAATGCCGATGGAGACCGGCACGATTTGGGAGTTTAGGAATTATCACGAGTCGGATCCTGACAATACTTGGACTCTGGGCTTTGAGGTTCTGGAAGAAGTGACCTTTGATTCCAAGGACTACTTCCATATCCGGGATGAATCGCCAAGCCGAGTCGACGATAGTTATATTCGGTCGACACCAGACGCGGTCTATGAATATGAATCGGATAGGACATCCGAGGTCATGCTCTGGCAGACAGGCTCGGTGGGAACAAGGTGGAGTTATCCAGATCCGGCACATCCCACAAGGGACATTCTTTCCGAGATAATATGTTCGCCGGAGACGCAAATACCAATAGAGGAGCGGGATCCGTCACATCCTCCTGATCTAAAACTCCCCTATGACACATTTGAATACGGAGACTATTATCATTATCACATGATAAGTTCATCCAGTGAGGATCCCAATGATGCTGCCTGGGAATGGGACGAGTATGTTGTGCCGGGCTTGGGTATGGTAATGATGGTTGACCATTCGGCGGACGATCCCCCAATGATTATGGAGTTGGTGGGAGTCCCCGAGCCTTCCACCCTCGCCCTTCTTGCCATCGGTGCCTTCGGTCTACTCTTTCGTTATCAGCGACGACGCAAGGTCTAGTCCTGTTCACACTTTCCAAAGGGGTTTGATATGAAACGATTGATTGTTGGATTGGTGACGTTGACACTCACCTCGGGAATAGATCTCTCAGAAGGTGCTTCGATCTACACCGAGACCTTTAGCCCCCCGCTTTCCACAAGTTGGAACGATAAGTTCGGCTCGCCGCTTGTCATCGAACCAAGCGAGGGAAACCCAGATTACTATCTGTTCGGATCCACCGAAACAGGTAGGGTGAGGGCATATACAACCAGCACGCAGTTTACGGGAAACTGGGCTGCTGCTGGCATTGCCGCAATATCGTATGACGTTCGTAATCTCTCCACAAACGGATTCTCATTTCAAACAAGTCTGAGTTTGTACGGCGGCGGTGGCGGTTGGGGTTATCCAGCAGGCCACGCTTGGATACAACCAGATGACGGTTGGACTACAATAGTCGCACCATTCGATCCGACCTGGACCGTCCAGCAAGCCGAAGCGGCTGGATGGTGGAATCAGACGACTAGCGAGCATCCATTTTCGGAAGTCGTACAAGACATCTACGAACTTGATGTTTACATATACCAATCAAACCGTCACTTCGGAATCGACAATGTCGGGTCGACTGTCCCCGAACCCTCCACCCTCGCGCTACTGGCCATGAGTGCGTTCGGTCTACTCGCCTACGGTTGGCGACGACGCCGGGCAGTGTAGCAGCACACACATGGTCATCGAACGTGTTCCCGAGCCCTGCACGCCGACGCTCGCCGCGATCGGCCTCTTCGGACTGCTGGAGGCCCGTTGGAGACGGCGGCGATAGAAGTGTCTTTCAAACCACACTCATCGTCCATGGTAACTCGCACTGATACTCAGAAAACTTAGGAGAAGATCAATAATACGGATGAACTGGTTAGGCCGCGCGGCAATGTTGGGGATGCTCGTTTCCGTCAGCTCGCTTTCCGCCCAGACATGGCCGGAACGCATGGGCTTGCAGCTGGGTGTTAACTGGACGTGGCTGGAATTTCTGGATCGAATATACGTCGGCTGACCTCGATAGGACATGAGTGTGCTGAATCTGGCGGTGGTGTCGGCGTCAGAGGGAACCACCGACTTCTTGCAAAGACGCTGGGTTGACATGGCCCCGTCTAGCAACGAAACTCAGCTTCGCCAGACTACCGTTGTGTAGTCCCAGTAGCCACGATCAAAGGTAGGGGCCTCGCGGATCTGAACCTACAACTTTCCCCCAGGAGTCCACCACATGTTTCTCAACCGATTCATTCAATCGTGCGGGGTGGCGCTTTTGCTAGCCGCGACCGCGACCGCCCAGCCGCCCGCCAAGCTGAAGATCTACATCAACACCGACCTGGAGGGCGCCAGCGGCGTCTACAAATTCGCCCAGAGCCGAGAGCCTGGCACGCCCTTGAACCGGGAAGCCTGCGAGTATCTTATGGACGACATCGCCGCTGTAGTCCGCGGGCTGCGCGATGCGGGAGTTGCTGAGATCTTGGTGCTCGACGGCCACGGCTCGGGGGCAGTGATCCCGCATCGCTTGGCTCCGGGGGCAAAATACATCACAGGCAAGCCCCGCTCCGGTCCGCTCACCGGCCTCGATGACACCTTCCACGGCATGATCATGCTCGGCTTCCACGCGATGATGGGCACGCCCGACGGCGTTCTTAACCATACGCAGTCGTCGAAGACTGAAAACCGGTACTGGTACAACGGTATCGAATCAGGAGAACTGGCACAGAGCGCAGCCATCGCCGGCCATTTCGGCGTGCCGACGATCATGGTCACGGGTGACAAAGCGACCTGCCGCGAGGCCCGCAAGTTCTTCGGCAAGGACTGCGTGACGGTGGCAGTCAAGCAGGGGCTCTCGCGCGAAGCGGCCGTACTCTATCCGATGGAGGAGACCCGCCAGATGCTCTACGAGGGTGCGAAGCAGGCCGTGGCCGCAATCGCCAAGTGCCAACCCTACAAACTCAAGCTGCCCATCCAGGCCCGAAAGCAGTACCTGCCGTTCGACTCGGCCTCCAGCCCGGGCAAGCTCATCACCAAGGAAGCCGAGATCCCCGACGCCTTGCACATCCTGGACCTGTAGGACGCTCGCACATCCAAGACGGCGGCTTGCCACAGGTCGCTCGCCCAGATCTCGACACATCGCACGATGCAACAAGTCTTTGCTGTTATTAGCCGCTGCCAAGTAGTGGTGACTTCACTCGTGAGGGCGTAATAGCTCAGCTCCTGCCCCGTCGATCGCTATTAACCGGATGAAAAAGAGAGACCTGGCACGTCGAATTGCCGACTCCACAGGCATGCAGCTACTCCGCCCAAAGGCCTTGAAAACACCCGGAACCAGCAAAGGTGATTGACTGGGGTGGCAGAGGAGTTAATAGTCGGGCACCGGCGAAAGGGTGTCGGGTTATTAACGGCTGTGGCGAGGATCAGCGAAAGGGCCACCTATTTTGTGGAAGCCGGTGTTGGTGCTCGGAGAAACCGGGAACACCAGCAAGGAGCAACCAACCAACAACAAACGCCAAACGACTAATCCCGCCAAACAAAGGAAGCCGCGTCCAAACCGGAACCGGCGCTATAATCTGGTGGCCGACGGAGGCGTAGACAGTTAATAACGGGGTGGGACAGAGTTTGGTCTTAATAACGAGGAGGTTGTTTTAGTGATCAGGCAGCCTTGTTTGTGCGGAGAGGGCTGCGGGTTGGTCGGATCGTCGTCGGAAGACTTTGGTGAGGTTGGAACTCATCGGTACATGCGATGAGGCTGGAACTCGTCGGTAGGTGTGGTGAGGTTGGAAATCGTCGAAAGACGCGGTGGCGTTGGATCGTCGTCGGTAGACGCGGTGAGGTCGAAACTCATGGAAAGATGCGATGAGGTCGGATTGGAACGCGAACGAATAAAAAAGGTGGCGCCAAAGAAAACCACCCCGTCCGAAAACGGGGCGGTCACACAGGAGCAGGTCACTGATCAAGAACATCAAGGGCTTTGGACCTCCCACTCGGGCCAGCTGGTCGTCCAGCGAGGCGATCGCAGTACCTTCTCAACGACCTCAAAGCGTTCGCGGCGATTCGGCACTTCTGGGTGCTCGCCGTATCCTTGAAGAACATGCTCCAACTCGAAGCCCATGGGCTTGAAGTCAGGCGACCATTGTACGTTGGCCAATCGTTTGGAAATGGCTTTGCAGTCAACCGGGGCCCTGTCGTCGACGTGCTCCTTCCAGAGGCATCCTGCAACCTCGTCGTTAATCAACATCTCCAGACGCTGCTCACAGACCCTGTATCTGTTGAATTCGTCCTGTCCGTAGCGCAAAAGACCGGCAGCTACCCATGGTCGCTCCTGCGGGATGAGCATGAGCTCGCGTTCTACAATCTCGCGGAAGGGACGAAGCGAATCAGCAGATTCCCGTCGACCGTCCGCTGCGACAAACAGACCGACATAGGCCATCTCATACAATGTCACGGCAAAGGAGCCC
>JABMRB010000484.1 GCA_013202865.1 Candidatus Nealsoniibacteriota bacterium
CAGGCCTTCTTCTGCAACTCGGGTACCGAGGCCAACGAGGCGGCGATCAAGCTCGCACGGCTCCATACACCCAAACAGCGATACAAGATCATTTCCTTCGAGGGCGGGTTCCACGGCCGCACGCTCGGCTCGACCGCGGCTACCGCGCAGCCTAAGTACCACGAAGGGCTCGGCCCGTTGATGGCTGGGTTCGTCTACGCACCGTTCGGCGACCTGGAAGCAGTTGCCGCGTTGATCGACGACGAAACGGCCGCCATCCTGGTCGAGCCGGTCCAGGGTGAAGGCGGCGTCATGATCCCGCCCGAGGGATTCCTGGCCGGACTGCGGAAACTGGCCGACGAAAACGAGCTGCTGTTGATCTTCGACGAAGTGCAGACCGGCTGCGGACGCACGGGCGACTGGTTCGCCTACCAGGGTTTCGACGTCACACCCGACGTGATGACGCTGGCCAAGGCGATCTGCGGCGGGGTAGCCGGCGGGGCCATGTTGACCACGGCGGAGATCGCCCCCAGCCTGCGGCCCGGCATGCACGCGGCCACGTTCGGCGGCAACCCGATCGCGGCCCGGGCCGGCATCGCGACGATTGAAATGATCGAGAACGAGAACCTGCTCGACTCCGCCAAGCGGATCAGCGAAGTGTTCCGCGCCCGGCTCACCAAGCTTCAAGAGGAGTGCGATTTGATCCGCGAGATCCGCATCTGCGGGCTGATGATCGGCATCGAGTTGAGCATCGAAGGCGGCGCCACGGTCAAGGCCTGCATGGAGCGGAACCTGCTGGTCAACTGCACGCAAGGGACGATCATCCGGTTGCTGCCGGCAATGAATCTCACCGAAGAGCAGGCCCATGAAGGTTGCGACGTCCTGGGTGACGTACTCCAGCAGCAGACCGACGGGAACTCGTAGAGCCACACGAGAGAGAACCACATCATGCGAAACCTGACCACGCTGGCTGAGCTGACCGCCGGTGAAATCGAACTGATCTTCTCGCTTACCGAAGACCTCAAGAGCAAGTACGAGCAAGGACTTCGCGAGCAGCTCCTGCCCGGCCGCGTTATGGCGTTGTTGTTCGAGAAACAGTCGCTACGAACTCGCGTGAGTTTCGAGGCGGGAATGGCGCAGCTCGGAGGCAGTTCCCTGTTTCTCGGCCCCGACGTCGGGTTCGGACGCCGCGAGAGCATCGCCGATTTCGGACGCGTGCTGAGCCAGTACGTCGACGCGATCGTGGTTCGGTCGAACCGGCACGAAACGGTCGTCGAGTTGGCCGAGCACTGCGAATGTTCCGTGATCAACGGGCTGACCGACTACGCCCACCCTTGCCAGGCGATGGCCGATCTGTACACGCTTCGCGAGTTGGCCGGTACGTTGGCCGGCCGTACGCTGGCGTGGGTCGGCGATGCGAACAACGTTGCCCGAAGCCTCGCGCTGGGATGCGGTAAGGTCGGCATGAACATGATCATGGCCACGCCGCAATCCTATCAGTTCGACGACGACACGCTCGATCTGTTACGCCGCGAGGTGCCGGATCTGGAGTTGACCGTAACGGCCGATCCGGTCGAGGCCGTCGGCGACGCCTTGGCGATCTACACCGACGTTTGGGTGAGCATGGGCCAGGAGAAGGATCGCGAGACCCGGCTGCGAGATTTTGCCGACTACCAGATCAACGCGAAGCTGATGTCGCACGCCCAGCAGGGCGCCGTCTTCATGCACTGCCTGCCCGCTCGACGCGGTGAAGAGGTTGCCGACGAGGTGATCGACGGCCCGCAGAGCGTCGTTGTCCAGCAGGCCGCCAACCGCATGCACACGCAAAAAGGAATCCTCGCCTGGATGCTCGGCGCCAACGGCTAAGCCCTGGGGCCGAGTTTCCACCCGGAACACTATCCACTATCCACTATCCACTATCCACCACCCACTCCCCACCCACCATGCGCCACGACAACCGCCAAATCGACCAGCTTCGTCCAATCAAAGTCAAACGCCGTTTCACGCGTTCGGCACCCGGCAGCGTCTTGATCAAGGCGGGCCGAACCACCGTCCTCTGCACGGCCGACGTTTCCTCGGAAGTGCCTCCGTGGATGGCCAACCAGGGTCGCGGCTGGGTGACTGCCGAGTACAGCATGTTGCCCGGCAGCACCACGCCTCGCAAGCGTCGCGACCGCGGCCCGAAGACCGACGGCCGCACCACCGAGATCCAGCGACTGATCGGCCGCAGTCTTCGTGCGGTCACCGACCTGGAGGCGTTGGGCGAGCGAACCGTGACGGTCGACTGCGACGTGATCGAGGCCGACGGCGGCACGCGCACGCTGAGCATCACCGGCGCGTTCATCGCAATGATCGACGCGATGTACACGAAGCTACCCGCCCAATCCCGGCCGCCGGTCCGCGACAGCGTCGCGGCGATCAGCGTGGGCATCGTCGACCGTCGAGCGGTGCTCGACCTCGACTACGAGGAGGACTCGTCCGCCACGGTCGACATGAACATCGTCATGACCGGCAACGGCCAGTTCGTCGAGGTCCAAGGCACGGGCGAAGAGTCCACATTCACCGATCGTCAACTCTCCACGATGCTCAAGCTAGCCCGAGGCGGCATCCGCGAGTTGGTCGAAATCCAGAAGACAGCGTTGGGGAAGCGCTGGCCGTTTGGGTAAGGGTGCCGGGCTTGACCCGTCGGGCGAGTTTCGCAACACTGTCGAGCGTGGGTGTGTTTTTCGGGTACGGGCATTGGATCAAGGGAGATCGCCATGGCCAGTCGATCGGGTAGAGGCAACCACGATTCCAAGCAGCAGGATGCGGGTGTTACGAGAATCACCGTTGCGGGGTTCAAGTCGATCCGTGAAGAGCAGTCAATCGACGTTGCTCCCTTGACAATCCTTGCAGGGGCGAACAGTTCCGGCAAGTCGAGCATGATGCAGCCTCTGCTGCTGCTGAAGCAGACGTTGGAGGCAAGCTATGATCCCGCCCCTCTGTTGCTGGATGGCCCCAACGTCCGATTCACGAAGGCCGGGCAGTTTCTGTCGCGGAGCCAGAAGGGTGAGCCAGGCGGGGAATTCCGAATCGCAGTACAACTCGGAACGAACGATCGCGTTGAGATCTGTTTGGGAAAGACGCCAAAAGCCGGATTCGGTGTCCGCAGGCTGACTTCAACGATGTTTGGCAACACGTACGAGCTCACTCCGGAAATGGACCATGATGCTGTACGCGGCCAACTGCCACTCGCGGCCAAACTCGCAGATGGTTCCTTCCCTGAGGAGGTAAGAGAACAGTGCGTGTGGCGAGTCCGTCAGGATCGTTGTTTTCTCGGCGTGGAAGCGACACATGGAGATGGTGACCACTGGGCGACGTTCTCCTATCTTCCTGCCGAAGCGCTTTCTCACGAATTGAGAAACCTCATCCATCTGCCGGCCTTGCGAGGCAATCGAGGGCGAGATTATCCGGTAACTGCAGTTGGCGAGAGCTTTCTCGGCGGGTTTGACGCATATGTCGCGAGCGTTATCGCGCAGTGGCAGACGGAAGAGGCTGGTGGCGACTTGACTTGCATGAACGGCGATTTGGAACTGCTGGGCTTGACCTGGAAGGCCGTGACACGGCGTGTGAGTGATGCACATATGGAAATCCAGGTTGCCCGACTTCCACGCTCTACCGTCGGCGGAGAGGACGATTTGGTCAACGTTGCCGATGTTGGGATCGGTGTCTCGCAAGTGCTGCCGGTTCTGGTTGCCTTGCAGGTTGCGAGGCCGGGACAACTAGTCTATATCGAACAGCCGGAGATTCATCTTCATCCGCGTGCCCAGGTCGCTCTGGCCAAAGTCTTCAGTCGTGCGGCCAAACGGGGCGTTCGGGTCGTTGTCGAAACGCATAGCTCGCTACTACTCCTGGCGGTCCAAGCCCTCGTTGCGGAGGGGAAACTCTCGCCGGACTTGGTGAAGCTACACTGGTTCACTCGGTCTGAAACGGACGGAACAACCAGGATTGATACGGCCGATCTTGACGAAGCAGGCGCATTCGGCGAGTGGCCGGAGGATTTTGGAGATGTCGAGTGGACCGCTGAGAACGCATATCTGAATGCAGCGGAGAAAGCATTGAGAAGGGGCATGAAGGATGCCAAGTAGAATCTCGATGCGATTCGTGATCGACAGTTCCGTCATGCAAGCAGCCGGACGGGCGCATCCAGTGGACAAGCGACCCAAGCGGTGCCGCGGTTTCCTCGACGTAGTGTACGGGTGTAATCATCGGGTTGTGGTGACCGACGAGATCGAGACTGAATGGCGCCAGCATTCAAGCAGGGTCGCGGTGATGTGGCAGAGGCGGATGCGAACGCACAGAAAGATCTGGAGACCACCTCCGGACGCAATCGAGCCGTTGACGGATGCCATCGCCGGAGTGGAATCCAATCGTCGGGAACAGAAGCTAATGCAGGAGGATCTATTCCTCCTCGAGGCGGCACTCGCTGCTGACAAGATCGTTACTTCACTAGACAAAGAAGTGCATGGCCTGTTCCGCAACGCAGCGAAGGAGATTCCGAAGCTGCGAAGGGTGATCTGGGTTGACTTAGATGAGCCCGACGAAGATGGGGCCAAGTGGGTCAGCGGCGGCGTCTCACTCGATCCCGAACGTATGCTCGGCTCATCTCACGAATAAAACTCCCACTTCCCCACCGCATCGAACGCGTTCTTGAAGTGCTCGACCTTCGGAAACCACTTGCCTTGCGGCCACGTGATCGCGACGACGTCGAATCGGGCGGCGCGCTCCAGCAGACCGTGACGCTTGAGAAACATGACCGCCAGACGGGTCAGCTTGCGCTGTTTGACGGCGTTGACGGCCTCGGCCGGATGGCCGGCATCTTGGCTGCGGCGGGTCTTCACCTCGACGAAAACGATCGTGCCGTCCCGGTCGAGCATGACCAGATCGAGTTCGCCACCGCGCAAGCGACGGCCCCGGGCGAGGACCTTGTAGCGACGACGCCGGAGGTACCGCGCGGCTACTGCTTCGCCGCGCTGGCCGAGCGACCGGCGGGGCCAGAGCCGGCGAAGCCAGGCGAAAGGCTGGGCCCCCGTGTCCACGATTAGTTCTTCTTCGCCTTGGCGGCAAGCGCCTCGCGCTTGTCCTTGTCGATGCGGCGCTCCTTCAACCGGACGGCCTTGCCGACGCGGTCGCGCAGATAGTAGAGCTTCGCCCGACGCGTCTCGCCGGCCCGTTTCACTTCGACCTTGGCGATCCGGGGCGAGTGCAGCGGGAATTTCCGCTCCACGCCCTGGCCCTGCACGATCCGGCGGACCGAGAACATCTCCCGGGTGCCGGAACCGCTCCGCGCGATTACCACGCCGGTGAAGACCTGGATCCGCTCTTTCTCGCCCTCCAGGATGCGGCAGTGTACGTCGACCGTATCGCCGATCTCGAAGTATGGCACTTCTTCCTTCAGGCAGGTCTGTTCAACCTTGTTCAGCAATTCCTGACTCATCGTACTGTTTTCCCTTTCTCGATTTCCATCGGCCCGTCGCGGCCGCCGGCTGTAGTCGGTCTACTGTTTTTCGTCCTCCAGCAAGTCGGCCCGGCGTATCCGGGTCCGTTGCCGGCTGTTATCTTCTCGCCATTGGGCGATCTGTTCGTGATTGCCGCTCAGCAGCACGGGTGGGACCTCGCGGCCCCGGTACTCCCTCGGGCGGGTATACTGGGCGAACTCCAGCAGCCGTTGTCCACTCGAAAACGAGTCGTCCGTGCTGCTGTCTTCGTCGCCCAGCACGCCGGGCACCAGTCGGATCACCGAGTCGATAATCGTCATGGCGGCCACTTCGCCCCCGTTGAGGACGAAATCGCCGACGGATATTTCCTCCGGTTGCAGGACCGTTCGGATCCGTTCGTCAAAACCCTCGTACCGGCCGCAAAGCAGCAGGATTCGCCGCTGCTGTGCCAGCCGTTCCACCCCCCGCTGGTCGAGCCGCCGTCCTTGGGGCGTGAGCATCACCAGATGCCCGGCGTCTGCATCGTATCCTCGAACCGCCTCCACGCAATCGACTACCGGCTCAACCTTAATCACCATGCCGGGCCCACCGCCGAAGGGACGGTCGTCGACGCACTTGTGTTTATCACGGGCCCAGTCGCGGATGTTGTGCAACCGCACGTCGACCAGGCCGCCTTCGACCGCGCGATTCAACAGGCTTTGGCCCAGGTATCCCTGGAATATATCGGGAAACAGGGTCAGCACGTCGAATCGCATGGCGTCCTAATCGCCGGTCCCTTCCGTCGGCGTGTCAATCGCCGGCGTATCATCGGCAGGCTGCTCGGCCGGGGCTTCACTCGTCTCGGGGGTCCCCGTCTCGGGAGTCCCTGTCTCGGGAGTCCCTGTCTCGGGAGTCTCCGCCGCGGGAGTTTCCGTCTCGGAAGCTTCCTGCTCGGCGGCCGGTTCGGGCATCGCGGGCTTCTGCCGCACTTGGGCCAGACGCGCCAAAGCCGCCTGCTGCTGCTCGACGTGCGTTCCCTCGGCACCGTACTTCTTGATCAGTACGCCGACTTTGTCCGACGGCTGCGCACCAACGCTCAGCCAATAGTTGATCCGCTCGCCGTTGAGCACCGCCCGAGCGTCCGTCTCGGGGACCATCGGGTCGTAGGTACCCAGTTCTTCGAGCACACGCCCGTCTCGCGGCGTCCGCGAGTCTACCGCACAGATGCGATAGAAGGGCCGATGCCGCCGGCCGAGCTTTTTCATCCGAATTCGTACAGCCACGCTGTTCTCCTTGTGAACTTCGTATCGCTACTTTGTTTTCTTGCTGCGTAGGGCCTCGCGTCTTTTTCGCCGGGTCTCCTTCTCTCGCAACTTCTTCATCTTGGCCCGCTCTTTGGGCGTCATTCGCTTGCCGGAAGAGCCCTTCTTCTTGGCCAGCTTGGCGCCCGGGTCGAGCATGCCGCCCTCGCTGAGTTGCTTCATCATGCCCATGCGTTCGCGGATCCCCATGCCCGCCATCTTCGTCATGAGGTCTCGGATGCCGTCGAACTGTTTGACCAGTTCGTTGACCTCGTGCGGCTCGACCCCGGCCCCGGCCGCGATTCGACGCCGCCGGCCCTGGTCGATTACCTTCGACGGGCTGCGGCGTTCCTCGGGCGTCATCGAATCGATCACACCGTTGAGCCGTTTGACGTCCTTTTCGGCGTCGACGTCGCCGATCTTGTCGGCCATGCCACCCATCCCGGGCAGCATTCCCATCACCTTATTCAACGGCCCCAGCTTCTTGGTCTGGCCGAGCATCTTCTTGAAGTCGTCCAGGGTGAATTCACCCTTGCGGAGCCGGGCCTCTTGATCGGCCATTTCGTCCTGGTCGAAATTCTCTTGGGCCTTTTCGACCAGCGAGAGCACGTCGCCCATACCCAGGATCCGTCCGGCCATTCGGTCCGGATGGAATTCTTCCAAATCCTCGAGGTGTTCGCCCGTGCCGACGAACTTGATCGGTACGCCGGTAACCGCCTTAACCGACAGCGCGGCCCCGCCCCGGGCGTCGCCATCGAGCTTGGTCATGATCACGCCGTCGAGTTCCAACGCCTCGTTGAAGGCTTTGGCGCTGTTGACCGCGTCTTGACCCGTCATCGCGTCGACCACGAGGTAGACCTGCTCGGGCTGCACGCGGCGGTCGATGGCCGAAAGCTGTTTCATCAACTCTTCGTCGACGTGCAAACGCCCGGCCGTGTCCAGTATCAGGACGTCGACGTCGGATGCCTTGGCTTGCTTGACCGCCGCTTGGCACAACTTGATCGGATCTTTCGCGTCGGTATCGGCGTAGACGGGCAGGCCCAGTTGCTCGCCGAGCACCTGCAACTGGTGGATGGCTGCGGGGCGCTGCAAGTCGGCAGCCACCAGCATCGGCTTGCGCCCACGGCTGTGGATTTGCCGCGCCAGCTTGCCGCACGTGGTCGTCTTGCCGGAACCTTGCAGGCCGCAGAGCATCAGCACCGTCAAGCCGGTCTTCAGGTGCAGCGAGTGGTCGACCGGCCCCATCAGTTCGATCAACTCCTGGTTGACGATGCTAATGAGTTGTTGCGACGGATCGAGCGACTTGAGCACCGCCTCACCGACGGCCTGTTCGGACACGCGGGCGGTGAAGTCCTTGGCAATCGAGAAACTGACGTCCGCTTCCAGCAGCGCCCGCTGCACGAGCGCGAGCCCCTCGCGCATATTCGCCTCGGTCAACTTCCCCCGTCCCCGGAGGGTCTTGATGGCCGAGTCCAGATTTTCTCTAAGTGAATCAAACATGGCTACAAATATGTCGGTCGCTAATCCAAGCGCACACCACCCCTTGGGTCGCCACACACGGACCCCACCTCAGCACCATTGAATCGGCCCGGGGGAGGGGAAACGAGTGGCGACGTCCTGGGGACGGCCGCATCGCGGGTCGGCGGCTTGCGGCCCGCCGCCGGCGCGGAATCCTCTATAATAGCGAAATTGTGGTCGTCTTGGCAATCCCCGATGCCAACGGGAGCTTCTGCCCAGGTGTCCAGAGTGGATTAGCCACTTCACGGAGCAGTGGCAACTGCGGTTTGCGGGGAAATTCACCGGGCTTAATGGATTCAGTTCTTGCCCCGGAGTGTATTGCTAACTCCTTTAATATCAATGCCTTATGACATGCACACGTTGTTGCAAGGCACCATGCGGTCGACATCGGACCGGTGTGAACGCGTCCAGAACTGAACCTCTTGCGGGGGATATGGACTCCACGGCTCGTGCAAGCAATAATAGCCCTAAAGGGGGGTGAGGACCGCAAGAATCTCGCTCGGTGATTCTCGGCCGGGCCGAATGCCCTCAGTCGACGCCAATTTGACACGGCCCCGGTAGCGTCCTACGCTTTTGCAGCGCTTGTTGGCTTTTGACAGCGCCGGCTACCTTTCACTCGAATATCTCCGGGGAGACGACACCCATGTCGCGAAAAACTATCTTGGCGGTTGTTCTGGTTCTGATGCTTGGATCGTCCGCGTTCGGACAGCAGTGGGCCAGAAAGATGTTCACCCAGAGCAATCACGACTTCGGATCCGTTGCCCGCGGGGCCAAGGTCGAGTACGAGTTCGAGTTCTCGAACATCTACCTTGAAGACGTCCACGTCTCGTCGGTACGGGCAAGTTGCAGTTGCACCCAGGTCGAGGTCAAGAGTCGCGATTTGAAGACCTACGAGAAGGGTGCGATCGTCGCAAAGTTCAACACCAAGGCTTTCCGCGGAGCCCGCGGGGCGACGCTCACCGTCACCTTCGACAAGCCCTTCCGCGCACAGGTCCAATTGCACGTGAAGGGATACATCCGCAGCGACGTGGTACTCAATCCGGGCGGCGTCGAGTTCGGATCGGTCGACCAGGGCTCGGCAGCCGAGAAAAGGATCGCCGTGAACTACGCCGGGCGAAGTGATTGGAGGATCACGGAAGTTCGCTCCGCCAATCCGCACGTTTCGGGCGAAGTGGTAGAGAGGCGGCGCGGCCGCGGGCAAGTCTCCTACGATCTGGTGGTTCGCGTCAACCCATCGGCACCGGCCGGGTACCTCAACGAACGGTTGCTGCTGGTTACCAACGACCGCCGCAGTCCGCAGGTGCCCGTTCACATCGAGGGCCACGTGCAGTCGGGGATCACGGTGAGTCCGGCGGCGTTGTTTATGGGCTCCGTAGAGCCGGGACAGAAAGTCACGAAGCAACTTGTCATCCGGGGTAAGAGACCGTTTCGGATCCTGGCGATTACCTGTGGCCAGCAGTGCTTCGAAGCGAACGTTAGCGCCGGACAGGTTCCCAAGCTGGTACACATCGTCCCGGTAACGTTCGTCGCCGGCGACAGCATCGGCAAGGTTGCCGAGACGTTGCGGATCGAGACGGACCTGGGCGACGCGCAGCCCGAGTTGGCAGCCTACGCCGTCGTATCCACGCCGTAGCTGTTCTCCAAGGTTTGTAGTGGCCCGATTCATCGGGCTTGGACTACTATCAACCGCATGAATGCGGTCACTACGAACCACCTGCGCACAGCTACGGAGAGTTACTTCGGCGACGGATCGATCGAGACGATTTGCTCCCGGTCGGAAGACGTGGCACATTGCGAACACGTGCCACAAGACCCCGACCGCTTGCCGCTTAGCGCACGCCGGCCACGACGGATGACGTAGACCGTCGCGACGGCGATCAACGCCAGCGCGGTTACGGTTTGCCAGTCGAGGTTCATGGTGGGGGTTCTCGGAGTAACATGTAGGGTGCGTGAAACGCACCGTCTCTAGCGTATTGTGGTGCGTTTCACGCACCCTACGGGCTTAGCCACCGATCCTGATTCCAATCTGATACGTTGCCAAAGCGCCCAGGTACGCCAGGGTGGTCATGTAGGCGAAGGTGAACGCGGGCCATCGCCAACTGTTCGTTTCGCGACGGATCACGGCCAGCGTGGCGAAGCATTGGGCGCAGAGTGCGAAGAAGACCATGATCGACAGGGCGACCGGCACGTTGAACACCTTGCGCGGCGGGTCGCTGCCGTCCCAGGTGGCGCCGTTGAGTCGCCGGTGAAACTTGGTGCGTCCTTCTTCCGATTCGGCGTCGACGTCCTCACCCAGGTTGTAGATCACACCCAACGTCGCCACCACAACCTCTCGAGCAGGTAGCGAGGCAATCACGGCGCATCCGATCCGCCAATCCCACCCGAGCGGTTTGACGGCCGGCTCGATCACCCGGCCCATCTGCCCGAGGATGCTCTGCCGCTGGTAGGCTCCGGCGATTTCGCGATTGATTTGTGCCAGTTCCTCGGAGACTTCAGCGTGGCGCGTGTCGTCCGGATCGAGCCGTGCCAACTCCGTTTCCGATGCCTGTTGTCTGGCACGGAAAGGCGCTTCGACCACTTGGCTGTTGTGCGGAAAATAGATGGCGGCCCAGACGAGAATCGAGACGGCCAGGATCAAGGTGCCGGCGGTTCGCAGAAAGATCCAGCCGCGCTGGCCCACGCGGTGCAGCACGGTCCGCGGCGAGGGCCACTTGTAGCTGGGCAGTTCCATCACAAACGGCGGCGTAGCGCCGCGCAGCAACGTCTTCTTCAGCAACAGCGCCACGCCGACCGCGCTGACAATGCCCAGCAAGTAGAGCGACAACAGCGTGATTCCCTGCAGCGTGACGAACCGCCCGCAAACCGTCTGCGCGGGTATGAAGGCCGCGATCAGAAGCGAGAATATGGGCAACCGTGCCGAACAGGTCATCAGCGGCGCCACCAGGATCGTGGTCAGCCGGTCCCGCTCGTTTTCGATCACTCGGGCCGCCATAATACCCGGGATCGCGCACGCAAACGACGAGAGCATGGGGATGAACGATTTGCCGCTGAGCCCGACCCGCGACATTAGCTTGTCCATCAGGTAGGCGGCCCGGGCCATGTAGCCACAATCCTCGAGCAGGGCGATGAACAGGAAGAGGATCAGGATCTGTGGCAGAAACGTCACAACGCCGCCTACGCCGCCGATCACGCCGTCGACCAGCAGGCTTCGCAGGGCCCCCTCGGCCATCTGCGTTTCGACCAGGCCGCCCAACGCCTGGAAAACAGCACCGATGAGATCCATCAGGTGGGAGCCCCCGGTGAAGACCGTCTGGAACACGAAGCCCATCAGGAGGAAAAATACGATCAGACCCCAGACGCGATGTGTCAACACGCGGTCGATGCGGTCGGTCGTGGTCCTTTTGTATCGATCGGGCTGGGTCACCACGCCATCGAGCACACGCCGAGCCCAGGCGTAGCGGACCTTGGTTTCCACTTCCGGGACGGGAAGGTCCGCCGCTGTCAACCGGTCGCGGGCCGCTTCCAACTCCGCCGCGATCGTCGTGCTGCGGCCCTCCAACAGCGACCGCTGAAGCAGAGACCCGCGGTCCAACAGCAACCGGCGCACTAGCGACCGCGGCACTTGCCCCGCCTGCCCCGCCTGTCCCGCCTGCTCGCCCAGCAATGACTCCAGTCGCGTGACTTCTTTCTCGAAGGCCTCGGGAAACGGTGTTTCGGGTTGGTGGGGGGGCTGCTCGATCAACTCGGCGAAGGCGGCCTTGAGGTCGTCGATGCCGATCCGCCGATTGGCCTGGATACCGACTACCGGCACGGGCAATTGCTGCCGCAGCCGTTCCAGATCGACGGCGACGTCATGCTTCTCGGCCACGTCGAGCATGTTCACTGCGACCAGTGTCGGCAATCCCAACTCCAACACCTGGCTGACCAGGTAGAGGTTGCGCCGCAGGTTGGCGGCGTCGACGATGCAGACGACCGCGTCAACCGGTTCACAATCCTCGCGTCGTCCCAGCAGCACGTCGGCCGCCACCATTTCGTCGCGGGAGCGGGCCGCGAGGCTGTAGAGGCCGGGCAGGTCGATGAACTCGTATCGCCGGTCGGCATAGTCCATCCGCCCGGTCTTCTTTTCCACGGTCGCGCCCGGATAGTTGCCCACGTGTTGATAGATTCCCACCAGCGCGCTGAAGAGCGTCGACTTGCCGGTGTTGGGATTGCCGATTAGAGCGACGGTCGAGACAACAGGTTCGGTGCGATCGGCCATGGCGCAGGACGTTGTTTTCTTCGTCCGCCTCTTAGCCCGTCACGTCGTCCGGCTCGACCAGGACGTGGAGCAACTCGTCGGTACGGAAACAGACCTTATTGCCGGCCAGACGGAAAATGCAGGGGTTGCCGCGTCGAAACATCTCGATCCGGGTGCCACCGAGCAGGCCGAATTCTCGCAGCCGATGCACGCAAGTGGGCTCGCCCGAAATGCGGCTGACGCGAGCTGATTGGCCGACCTGAAGATCTCTAAGCGGGATGGATTTGTCGATCACGGGCGTTTTTCTGGAAGGAGGCCAGCGTGCAGCAAATGAGACTCATTCTCACTATCGGTAATTCTAGCCTCTTCTCTCGATGCGATCAACCCCCGGCCACGAAAAAAACGCCGCGGAACACAGGATTGCGACGTAACCCGTTGGTATTACAGTGGTTACGATTTGTGACCCCGGGTGTGTTCACCCGGGGCTAAATACTTCGCATTTAGCCCCCCGTGAATACACGGGGGGGATGCGGGGCGGGGACGTGAGGGAACCCCCGGGTGTGTTCACCCGGGGCTAAATCAGGGCCAGCGCACACTAAGTTGTTTGTCCCGTAAG
>JABMRB010000485.1 GCA_013202865.1 Candidatus Nealsoniibacteriota bacterium
CCGTGGCGACCGGGGGATTGATTCGCAGCTTGTCGTTCGTAGTACCGGCTTCAGCCGGAATATAGGGCATCTGCTCGCGCCCTGGCAAGGCGTTTTCCGCCTAAAGGCGGTACTACGAACGGCGGCTTCCGGGGACACGTTCCTATTGTGTGGTGAGAAGGTGAGAATGGGGTCAGACCGACGTTAGACGTTAGTGACGTTGCGTGCGCAATGCTACGCAGAGATTCTCGTCCACTGGAGCATGCCAGAGGTTCTGCTGGTTGGTGAGCTTGCGGATGCCGTCGCTACCTTAACGTCTAACGTCGGTCTGACCCCACTTCGCCCAGGTCTACGCTGTCTCATCGCTGAGCACCCTGACTGTTGTGCCAGTCCCCTTCACGAACGCATATACCTCGCACCACGTAATATCGTCCTGGTTGAAACTCTCGTCCTCATCAAGTTCGCCGTATTCATAGACAACGTAAACACTGAAGACCTCATGACCGCCCTGGGAGAATCGGTCCGATGAATCAGTCGTATCGCTCCCCGGTGTTGCCGCTGGATATAGTCTAACATCGTATATGGTCAGCACGTTTCCGCATTCAGTGCAGTGCGCAAACACACTCGGAACAGCGCTGAGGCAGATCCTGAACTCGTCACACCCGCAACTGCACGTGACAGAGTAGCACAACGCGTACTCGTCACACTCGTAGGCGAGAAACGCTGACGGATCGTCGACTTGGCGCACATATTGCTCAATATGCTTGGGACATCTCACGTGCTAGTACCTATGAATTAGCGTGGAATTCCGGGGGGATTCCGTATTGTTCCCCACAACAGGTTCAGTGCCGGGGAGTTCGCTGTACTTCCATGCACTTTTGTCGATATTCTGGAACCTATTGCCGACGATTCTAACATCTCCCCCGAGCCCGACGGCCGGATCGATCTGAGCCGGGAAACGCGTCCCGAAGAACTTCGCCCCGGCCTTCTTGAACGAGACCGCATTGTCAACAAACTCAACGTCGCCGATCGCTCCCTGAGATTCATCGCGCGTGTTTCGCAAATGCTCCCAGACCCTATCACCTTTCAGATTTGTGATCCGATTGCCGCGGACAAGAAAACCGCTACCCCCCGTACTTCCCACAAATGCTTTGCCACAGCCATCGATCTTGTTGTTCACAACGCTAAGATTGGCTCTCCCGTAGTGATCTAACACATAGAACGCATAGTGACTAATCTGGGAGGCTTTGCCGTTCTGGAAAACAATGCTGCCCTTGCCGGGATGGCGGTAAAGATGAAGAAGCGTTGCGCACTTGAGCGCCTCGAATTCACTTACCAGAACATGATCCGAACCGCCGATATACATACACCCCTTACCCATGCCCTCGAAACGGCACTTGACGATCTTGACGTTACTCGACTCGCCCGTGATATTTAGCCCGAACCCCCAGTTGATGTTCTCGAAGGTGCAATTCTCGATTAGCGAGTTGCGCGTCCTGCCCGTCAAATAGATGCCGTGCAGATAACCCACGTCCATCGGATAAAGATTCTTGTCGTACCCCCGCTTGCCGTGCCTCTCGACGTCCTCATCCGTCCACCGACCGCCAAGCCACTTCTCCATCAACGCATTGCTCGGCCGCCTCAACCACCCCTGCTGAGCCTGCTCGGTAGAATCGCTTATCTTGAATTCATCCTGCACGCCCTGCACCGCACAAATAACCATCTCCGGCCAGCTTATGTCCTTGAAAGTACAGTTGCGAACCACAAGCCCCGCATGATCGCCCAATACGGTCAAGCCCGAATGAGCAACGTTCTGGATCGTGCAATTCTCGATTGTCGTTCCGCTACCGCCGTCAATCCATATCCCGCGAGCGGCGTCGTAGGGCCGTTTGTTGCCGTCGAAAATAATGTTCTCGATGCGGCCGTTGGTAGCATGGTCCCAAAGAAGAAGCTTACCGCCCTTAACGCGGCCTACCGCCTTCACGGTCGTACGCTGCGGATGACCAATAAACACGGGGGACTCACCGGCGGCGATAATCGCGGCATTGGCACCGTCGAGATGTACTTCCTTATGCTTAGCCAACTCAACAGGATTGCCACGATTATCCTTCAGCCCCTCGCTGTCGACGGTATAAGTTTCAGTGATAACAAGAACGTCACTCGCCGCAAACGCCGACGACAAACCAAGAATAAAGCCTGGGAGAACGCAAACCATCAGAATTGCAAGTATTCTAACCATGGACAAAAAAGACTCCCGTCCCCTTTTTTCTCACTCCCGCGGCCCGCTCGCGTGCCGGGCGATCTGCAGGGCCATTTCCAGGGCCTGCTCGTAGTTTAGACGCGGATCGACGTCGCTGTGGTAGGCGCGTTTGAGATCTTCCTCGTCGAGCCCTCGCGCGCCGCCGATGCACTCGGTAACGTTCTCGCCGGTTAGCTCGAAATGGACGCCGCCGAGGATCGAATCCATTCGTCGGTGGACGTCGAACGCTTGGGAGAGTTCGCTGATGATATCGTCGAAAACGCGAGTCTTGATGCCGCCGTCGGTGGTGATCGTGTTGCCGTGCATTGGGTCGCAGCACCAGACGACCGTGCGACGATGACACTTGACCGCCTCGATCAGCGGCGGCAGGCACTCCCCGATTCGCTCGGCACCGAAGCGGTGGATCAGCGTCAGCCGGCCCGGTTGGTCGTTGGGATTGAGCAGATCGAGCAGCTCGGGCAACTCGCCCGGGTCCATGCCGGGGCCGACCTTCATGCCGATCGGATTGGCGATGCCGCGAAAATACTCGACGTGGGCGCCGCCGGGGTCCCGGGTGCGGTCGCCGATCCAGGGGAAATGGGTGCCGAGGTTGTACCAGCCGGTCCGTCGGGGAACGTGCCGCGTTTGTGCCCGTTCGTAGTCGAGATGCAACGCCTCGTGACTGGTGAAGAACTCGACCCGGCTCAGCTCGGCGAGCGATTGGCCGGCGACGGTCTCGAGGAACCGGATCGCATCGCCGACGGCGTCCATGATGCGGCGATAGTCCTGCGACCGGGCCGCGCAATCGAGGAAATCGAGGTCCCACAATTCGGGGTGGTGGAAGTCGGCAAACCCACCCTGCACCAGACTGCGGATGAAGTTCAAGGTCATCGCCGCCCGTTCGTGGCCTCGCAGCAGCAGCGTCGGATCGGGTGTGCGGTCCTCGGGCGTGAAGGCAATGCGGTTGACCAGATCGCCGCGATAGCTCGGCAGCGTGACGCCGTCGCGGGTTTCGAACTCGGCCGAGCGGGGTTTGGCATATTGGCCGGCGAAACGTCCCACGCGGATCACCTTCCGCTTCATTCCGTAGGTAAGCACGATCCCCATCTTCAGCAGGATTTTGAGCTTGCTGGCGATCGGCTCGCTACGGCAGTCGTTGAAGCTTTCGGCACAATCGCCCCCTTGCAACAGAAACCGCTCGCCTCGGCCCGCCTCGGCCAACTGCCCTCTGAGCGTCTCCACCTCCCAACTGGTTACCAGCGGCGGCAGTTGGGAGAGCCGTTTCAGCGACTTCTTCAGCGCCGCGCGGTCGGGATAGGCCGCCTGTTGCACGATCGGCTTGCTGCGCCACGAGGTGGGTGACCAGGGTTCGCTCATTCCATGTACCTTTCACGACGACGCTGCTAAGCCGCAAGCGGCAGCTTCCTGCCGGACACGTGCCACAACGTACCATCTTCCGGCCTCGTGTGCCAGACGGCTACTCCGGTATTCCTCGGTTCCACCTGGTATGATAACCTGGGGCGCAGAAACCCTCGCAGAACCACGCCTGCCGCCGCGTCTTTCGTCGAAGGAACCAGATCGTGTTGCAGAAACTCCTGTGGATCGCTGTCGCCGGTGGGATGGGGGCACTGGCCCGCTATGGACTCAGCGGCCTCGTGCAGAGGACCACCAACGGCGAATTTCCCTGGGGAACGTTCGTCGTCAACGTCACCGGCTGCCTGGTGTTCGGTATGCTCTCCGCCATAGCGGAATCCCGGCTGTCGATCAGCGGCGAGACCCGGACAATCATTCTTGTAGGGTTCATGGGGTCGTTTACCACCTTCTCGACGTTCGCCTTCGAGACGAGCGAGATGCTCCGCGTCTCGCAGTGGCTCGCGGCCGCGGGGAACGTCGCCGGGCATAATATCGCGGGAATCATCGCCCTGCTTTTGGGGCTGTACGTCGGCGGGAAACTCGTCTAACGGAAAGGGACATTACATGAAATTGCCCTACGAAGCCGAACTGTTGCGGATTTTCCTTGGCGAGAGCGACCGCCACCACGGCAAACCGCTCTACGAGGCGATCGTCCACGAGGCCCGGCGGCGCGGCATGGCCGGGGCCACCGTGCTACGCGGCCTGATGGGGTTCGGTGCCCATAGCCGGATGCACTCGGCCAAGGTCCTGCGGATCGCCGAAGACCTGCCCGTGGTGATCGAAATTGTCGACCGGCCCGAGAGAATCGCCGAGTTTCTGCCCGAGCTGGACAAGATGATCGAGGAAGGGCTCGTCACCCTGGAGCGTGCCCGGGTGATCGCGTATCGCTACGCCGAATCGGAAGGTTCGTAGCCTGATTGAATCCGATGGCCGTCTCTGCTATTGTACTGCAAGACAATCGCTACTCAGGTGGAATGCCTTCACCGATTGGGGGCGCCCGCCGTATTCTGGGAGAATGATGATGAAGAAACTGTTGACCGTCGCCGCGATGACCATTGTGAGTGCGCTGGCTATCTTGTCCGGACACGATCGGACCGCTTACGCGGCCGAGGAGGATTCTGACGTGAAAACGGAGGCTCGGGCGTTCTTGAGAAACTACCAGAAGGAACTCGCCGCGTTGGAACTCCGGGCGACCTTGGCCCAATGGCAGGCGGCCGTCTCGGGAAAAAAGGAGGACTTCGCGGCCACCGCGGCGGCGAACCTGGCCTTGCGGACGTATCACAGCGACGCCGAGGCCTACAAGCGGCTCCAGGGCCTGATCGAAGCCGGCGACGACTTGCCCCGGGTCCAGACCAGGGCTTTGCAGATGGCCGAGTTGTCGTACCGGGCCAACCAGTTGCCACCCGACTTGCTCAAGCAGATGGTCGAGCTCTCCACGGAAATCGAACGGACGTTCAACACGTTTCGCGGTGAGCTGAACGGCGAGCGGCTCTCGAACAACGCGCTGCTCGAAATCCTCGGCAAGGAGACCGACTCGCAGAAGCGACAGCAAAGCTGGGCCGCACTGAAACAGGTCGGGGTGGCCGTGGCGCCGAAGCTCGTCGAACTGGCGAAGCTCCGCAACCGGGCGGCAAAGCATCTCGGCTACGACAACTTCTGGCAGATGCGCGTCCGGCTCCAGGAACACGACCCCGAGCAACTGCTATCCATCTTCGAGGAACTCGATCGGCTCACCCGCGAGCCGTTCACCAAGATGAAGGCCAAGATGGACGGCGAGTTGGCCGGGCGGTTCAAGATCAAGCCGGAGCAGATGATGCCATGGCACTACGACAACCCGTTCTTCCAGTCCCCGCCGCCGTCGGCCGCGGTCGACCTGGACGAGTTCTACGAGAAGAAGAGCAAGGAGGATATCGTCGAGATTTCTCGCGTCTTCTTTGCCGACGTCGGATTGCCGGTCGAGGGGATCCTCAAGCGGAGCGATCTATTCGAGCGGGAAGGCAAGGACCAGCATGCGTTTTGCACGAGCATCGACCGGGCCGACGACGTCCGGATCCTCTGTAACATCAAGCCGACCTCCGAATGGATGGACACGCAGCTTCACGAGCTGGGTCATGCGGTCTACGACCTGGGGATCGACCGGCGTCTGCCGCACAACCTCCGCGAGCCGACCAACCCGTTCACGACCGAAGGCGTGGCGATGCTCTTCGGTGCCTTGGGGAAGACGCCGAGTTGGATGATCGCTTACGCCGGCGCCGATAAGGACCGGGTGGCGGAGCTTTCCGAGGCGATTCTCGACCAACGGCGGCGCGAGCAGTTGATTTTCGCTCGCTGGACGTTGGTGATGTTGAACTTCGAAAAGGCGTTCTATGAGGACCCCGAGCAGGACCTGAACACGCTCTGGTGGGACAAGGTCGAGCGTTATCAGCAGTTGACCCGGCCGGCGGACCGCGACTTGCCGGATTGGGCCGCCAAGCCACACTTCACGATTGCGCCGGTCTACTACCACAGCTACATGCTGGGTGAGCTGTTTGCCGCCCAGTTGCGTCAGTCGCTAGCCGAACTGGCCGAGCACGAGGGCCCGATCTCCGAGTTGAGCTTCAACGGCCGCAAGGATTTCGGCGAGTTTCTCACCGAGAAGGTGTTCAAGCCGGGCACGGTGCTACCTTGGCCGCGGTTCGTCCGCCGCGCCACGGGCAAACCGCTTTCCGCCCGGTATTTTGCCGCGGAAGTCACAGGCAACTGACGGAGCGTAACGTGGTGCAGGCGGCCCGCCTGCCTTGCACCACAGGCGAGCCACCCGTGGCCACGGAATTTCCAAAGCGTCAATAGCCCAGCGCGGAAGCCCACGGAGAATCGAACCACGGCACGTGCTGCGTCCCCAAACGCTCCGCGGGCTTCCGCGCTGGGCTATTGGGGAGGTTTTGACGTCAGGTTTCTGTTCGTCTGCGTCGTTTTT
Source organism: Candidatus Nealsoniibacteriota bacterium (assembly GCA_013202865.1). Taxonomy (GTDB): domain Bacteria; phylum Planctomycetota; class Planctomycetia; order Pirellulales; family Thermoguttaceae; genus JABMRB01. The sequence goes on from JABMRB010000485.1 coordinate 6,588, forward strand.
TCTACTCTTCTGCGTCGTTGCCGTTGGTATCCTTGTCGCTATGCATCCATCGCGTCAGGCAAATGGGTGCCAACAGCAGACAGAGCACGCCCGAGCCGATGGCACAAAGCGAGATAAGCCCAAACACGTCGCCGTAGATGTTGACCGTCTCGATGGGCACGGGGATCACGCTCTCGCCGCCCCCTTCGCCGACACCGGTGAACTGAGCGATAACGGCAGCCAGCAACTGGGAGAACGCGGTAGCCAGGAACCATCCCCCCATCACGGTGCTGACCAACCGGGCGGGCGACAGCTTGGTGACCATTGCCAGCCCGACCGGCGAAAGGCAGAGCTCGCCCGTGGTCTGGAACAGGTAGCCGAGGAAGAGCCATGCCAGTGCCACCATGCCGCGTTCGTCGTGGGTCATGGCCCCGTACCAGAAACAGGCGAATCCGAGCCCGAGTTGGATCAGGCCCAGTGCGAACTTCACCGGCGTACCCGGCTCCAGGTTGTAGTTTGCCAGCACGGCCCAGAGTGCCGTGAAAGCCAATCCAAAGATGATGATGTAGATCGGGTTGACCGATTGGAAGATGGAGGCCGGGACCTCGGAGCCGCCAACGCCCATCGCTACTTTGCCGTCGGTTACCACCCAGTCAACCGTCTTCAACTCGTCCGGCGTCTTCTCGCTCCCGGCCGCCTTTCGCAGGAAGGTCAGACCGGTCAACGTGAACGCGTCGTCGCGATTGACCGACTCGACGAGCTTGTCGAGCTTCTCGGGTTTCATCCTTTCCTCCTCTGCCTTTCCCTCTTCTATGCTTCGGATGGCCTTCTCGATCTGGGCCTTCATGGCGTCGTTGCCGTTGACGTGGCCAAGTTGCTCTTGGCTCAGCAAGGGCAGCTTCATGAGGTCGACGTCGTCGGAAACCGGTGAGACCCGCATCTTGATGGTTTGTCCGACGTCTTCCTCGGCGAGGCGGCTCTTCTCCGTCACGCGATCCACGTTGCGGTCGGTGAAACTGTTCACGGAACTTCCCGCCTGTTCGAAGAACGACCAGAACAACATCGAGAAGAAGGTGAGGATGAGCACAACGAACATCCGCTCGCGCGGGATCTTGTCGAGGCGGAACGTCTCGATGCAGAGATACGTTCCAGCCGCCAGTCCGCATACCAGCAAGATCAACCCCGCCGGTTTGCTCATCTCGCGGAGGACGACCGCGAGGATCGCCTTGGCTTTCTCTGCGGGGAACTGCTGCTTTGCCTCCTTGATTCTCGCCTCGGCGTCGTCCCACTTCTGGGCCTCCGCCAGGGCAGTCACTTCCTTCAGCGCCTCGTACTGGGGTTTCGGAAGCTTCTTCTCCTTGTGCAACTCGTCGAATCGTTCCACGAGTCGAACGATCGCCTTGTCGTTCTTCAACTCGACGGCCTTTCCAGACTCCTGCAGTTGGGCACGCATCACCTTGCCGGTGCTCAGGTCGTTGACGGTGGATTCGGGCACCAGAGATATGGGACGTTTGTCTTTGGTCAACGGCGACATCCCCGACACAAAGAGCACGAAAATCGGCACGGAAATCAGCGTTCCCAGGTAAACCACCCATTCCAGCGGGATCAGCCCCGCCACGCGGCGGCGGAGACGGGCCTCGTCGGGGGCGCCGCCGGCTTTCGCGGGAAGACCGCCGCGGCTCAGTGCAACCAATGCGACGACACCGGCAGTCAGTAGCGTCACGCCTACGGCCACGTTGACCGCAATCGCGAAGGGATCGTCCGGATGGTAAATGAACATCCCGATCGCGGCGGCCGCTGCACCGAACATAATCAGGACCTGCGTCAGTACGGTAGGAGCCACGAAGACCGCAATTCCCGTAAGCATTCCGATCGTGGCCAACCCGAACCCGTAGTGGTAGCCGTAGGTCTCACCGATGTACCCGCAGAGCAGCGGCGACATGGCTGCCCCCAAGTTGATGCCCATGTAGAAGATCGTGAAGCCGCTGTCCCGCTTGGGGCTGTCTTGAGGGTAGAGCGACCCGACGATCGTCGAGATGTTCGGTTTGAAGAAACCGTTGCCACAGATCAACAGCGCTAGCGCGGTGAAGAAGGCAAGATCGTTTTCGATTGTCATCATCAGGTGCCCGGCGGCCATCAACAACCCTCCGATCACCACGGCCCGCCTCGCGCCGAGCAACCGGTCGGCGAGCATCCCACCGAAAAAGGGCGTCATGTAGACCAGTGCCGTATATGCCCCATAGACGGCGTAGGCGTCGCTGTCGCCGTATCCCAGGAAGCCCTTGGTAATGTAGAAGAACAGCAGGGCTCGCATCCCATAGTAGGAGAATCGCTCCCACATCTCGGCGAAAAACAACGCAAACAGGCCGGTGGGGTGGCCGAGCAGTGTTGGATACGACTTCTGCAATTGGTTGCTAGTCATGAAAAGTCCAGATACAATAGAGATTAGTGGCCGGGTGTGTGGCGACGCCCTGTTTCCGCAAGGAAAGGGCCGTCACCGAACGAAAATCCCAAGAAACGAGCCGTCAATTGTAATCGCTGCCTCCGCAGGCTGTCAACCACGACGTAACACAAGAATGAAGATGCCCCAAATGACAAGAAAAACACTTCGATCCTCGACTTGCTTGCTACTGCTGACCACGCTATTGACCACAGGGCTATGCACCAAAGGGATGTCGGCCGAAAAGAAGGAAAACCCCTCGCTGCTGACCGTCAAGCGGATCTACGACGGCGACGACTTCCAGCCGGAGAAGTTCTCCGCACGCTGGCTGAAGGACGGCTCCGGATACGTGACGTTGGAGCCGGGCCGCGGCGGCCAGGATATCGTGCGACACGATCCTGAGACCGGCCAGTCGGAAATCCTCGTTCACGCCGCGCACCTTATCCCGCCCGGCGAATCGGCGCCGCTGAAGATCGAAGACTACGCCTTCTCCAACGACATGGCCTTGGTGCTGATCTATACGAACTCGAAACGTGTCTGGCGCCGCAACACGCGGGGCGACTACTGGGTGCTCGACCGGGCCGCCCGGGTGCTGTTCCAACTCGGTGGCGACGCGCGGCCGTCCACGTTGATGTTCGCCAAGTTCTCGCCCACCGGTCGCCATGTGGCCTACGTCCGCGAGAAGAATATCTACGTCGAAGACGTCTACGATCGGGATCTCGTCGCGCTGACCACGTCCGACTCGCCGGAGATCATCAACGGCACGTTCGACTGGGTCTACGAAGAGGAGCTCGGCCTGCGCGACGGATACCGCTGGAGCCCCGACGGCAAGTCGGTCGCCTACTGGCAGCTCGATACGACCGGTGTGCCCGTATTCACGATGATCAACAACACCGACGGGCTCTACTCCCGGCCGATCCCGTTCAAATATCCCAAGGTGGGCCAGCGGAACTCGGCCGGCCGCATCGGCGTCGTCGACGTGAGCGGCGGTCGCACCCGCTGGCTCGACGTGCCGGGCGATCCCCGCAACCATTACATCGCGAAGATGGAGTGGGTGCCCGACTCTCAGGAGATCGTGCTTCAGCAACTCAACCGGCGACAGAACACGCTGCGGATCATGCTCGCCGATCCCCGCACGGGCAAGGCGCAAACCATCCTGACCGAGACCGACGACGCCTGGATCGACGTCCACGACGAACTGATGTGGTTCGACGACGCCAAGCAGTTCACCTGGCTGAGCGATCGCGACGGCTGGCGGCACATCTACCTCGCCGATCGCTCCGGAGAGGCGGCCAAGCCGGTCACGCCGGGCCTGTTCGACGTGATCGAACTGCTCGCGGTCGACGAGAAGCAACAGTGCCTCTATTTCCTGGCCTCGCCGGACAACCCCACGCAGAAATACCTCTACCGGGTCGCCTTCGACGGCACGGGCTTACAACGGCTGACGCCAGCCGACCAGAGCGGCACGCACGGCTACGAGATCTCGCCTTGCCGGCGTTGGGCGATCCACAGCCGCTCGTCGTTCGACGTACCCTCGGCCGTCGAGTTGATCGAATTGTCCGACCACTCGAAGGTCCGCACGCTGGTTAAGAACAAGCAACTTGTCAAACGCGTGCAGAAGCTCCGCCGCACCCCCAGTGAGTTCTTCCGCGTGGATATCGGCGACGGCGTGCTGCTGGACGGCTGGTGCATCAAGCCGCCGGATTTCAATCCTAAGAAGAAGTACCCCCTGCTGGTTTACGTCTACGGCGAGCCGGCCGGCCAGACGGTTCGCGACTCCTGGGGCGGCTCGAGCTACCTGTGGCACGTGATGCTCGCCCAGCGGGGCTACCTGGTAATGAGCTTCGACAACCGCGGCACCCGCGCCCCGCGAGGCCGGACATGGAGAAAGTGCGTCTACAAGAAGATCGGGGTCATTTCCCCACAAGATCAGGCCGCCGCACTGCGACGCGTGTCGGCCGAGCGGCCCTACATCGACGCCGACCGCGTCGGCATCTGGGGTTGGAGCGGCGGCGGATCGTCGAGCCTCAACGCCATTTTTAAGTATCCCAAACTCTACAAGACCGCCATGGCCGTCGCCCCGGTAACCAACGAACGGTACTACGACACGATCTATCAGGAACGTTACATGGGCCTGCCGGGCGACAACGTCGACGGGTTCCTCAAGGGCTCTTCGATCAATTATGCCCACCAACTCGAAGGCAATCTGCTGATCGTCCATGGCACGGGCGACGACAATTGCCACTACCAAACGACCGAGGCCCTGATCAACGAGTTGATCCGCCACAACAAACCGTTTACCATGATGGCGTATCCAAACCGTACGCACTCGATCCGCGAGGGCGCGAATACCACCCGCCACCTCCGCGAGCTGCTCACCCGATACCTAACCGAACACCTTCCCCCCGGCCCGTAGGGTGCGTGAAACGCACCACAACATCCACAGGTGCGTTGCACGCACCCTACAATAGGAGAGAGTAATGACGGAGCATAACCAACCCGCCCTGATTCTTGCCGGTGTGCCCGAGGTCAACGCCACGCTGTATCACCGCATCCGCCACGCGGTGTTCGATCCGATCGCCTACCTGCAACTGCCCACCGCGGACGGCGGCAGCAAGGCGATCCTGATCCTTCGCGACATCGAGATCAAGCGGGCGCTCCGCCATGCCCGGGTGGACGAAGCCGCCTGTCCGGCCGACTACGAGCCCGAGGGAGGGCTCAGCGGCGATCGCGAGACGGCCACCGCCCAGGCGGCCGCCGAGTGTCTGCGCCGCGCCGGTGTGAAGCACGTCATCACCGACCGGACGCTGCCGATGATCTTCGCGGAGTTTGTCCGGCGGGCAGGTATCGAGTTAGAATGCGACGTGGAGATGGGCGTTACCGAACGCCGCTCGAAAGACGCCGAAGAGATCGAACTGGTCCGCGAGGCCCAAGCCGCCACCGAGAGCGCCATGGAGATGGCCTGCGGGATGGTCTGCAAGGCCGAGGCCGGCAAAGACGGCGTGTTGATCCACGACGGCCAACCGTTGACTTCCGAACGGGTCCGCTCGGCGATCGACCACTGGCTGATCGACCGGGGCTACAGCAATCCGCCGTCGATCGTGGCCGGCGGACCGACCGGCGCCGACTGCCACGACACCGGGTCCGGTGCGTTGTACACGGGCCAACCGGTGATTATCGACATCTTCCCCCGCAACCGTCAAACGCTCTACAACGGCGACTGCACGCGAACGGCCGTCCACGGCGACGTACCGGACGAGATCGCGGCGATGAACGCGGCGGTCCGCAAGATCAAGGCCGCCGCCACGGCCGCGGTCAAAGCCGGCGTGACGGGTGAGACGGTCCACAAGGCCACGATCGAGGCCGTCAGGAGCGAGGGCTACGAGTTCGGCCTGCCCACCGACGACGCACCCGACTCCTACTGTGCGTTGACCCACGGCACGGGCCACGGCGTGGGGCTTGGCGTTCACGAGCCGCCACTGCTCGACTTCAAGGGCCCGGAACTGGTCGTCGGCGACGTGGTCACCATCGAGCCGGGCCTCTACCGAAAGGACCTCGGCGGCGTCCGCGTCGAGGACATCATCACCGTCACCGCAACCGGCAGCGAGAACCTCAACCGGTTGCAAGAGGGGCTCGACTGGACGGGCTAACAGCTCGTCGAAAGCGTGTTTGAGTGATGGGTGGCTGGGGCGCCACTGCGCTACTCTCGGAGGAAAGCGGCACCGTCCAACGAAGCCGCAAGCGGCTACTGAATCTCCGGCATAGGAACCGCTTCGCCGCGGAGTTGCCGGGCTTGCGATTCGGCGTCATTAACGCCGTAGAAAATGGCGTTGCAGTCGATCCAGAGAGCTAACCGGGCGAGGTCTTCATCGGCGAGTTTCACGTCTTCGTGGCCTTCGCCGAGCAGTTTCAACAGCCGGCTGCCACGGGCACCGTAGACGCCGCCCGGCGGGGTGATCTGCACCTGGTTGCGGGCGCCGAAGCGGGGAACCAGGGCCTTGGCCGCGTTGGCCTTATTGGTGCCGGCGCCCCAGAAGTTCGTTCCGCCACAGAGTGACCAGTACGACTTGGTAAACCCGCGGTCCGGCGTGGCGGTCAGGTCGATCTTGCCCTCGACCTTCTCGCCGCCGTGGCAGCGGACGCAGTGCTTATCGAGCACCGGTTGCACGACCTCCACGAACGAGAACGGCCGGCCGCCCCATCGGCCCGGCTCGATCTTCGACGGCCCACGCCGCAGGGCCGAGACCATGGCGGCGGTCGGTGCCGTCATCCGGTTTTCGTGACACCCGACGCACGCGGCCCGCTCGCCCGGCTGGACGTACGTGACCGATCGCATCGTCTGATACGCCCTGCCCTGCTCGTCCAGCGCCTGGAAGAGGATCGGCCGCCCGGCCGGCACCGTGAAGTAGGCCGATCCGTCGGGCTCAACCGGCACGGAACCCAGCACGGCCCGGGCGTTCTCTTCCGCGGCCAGACCGATCGGCGGCACGTTGGCCACCACGGTCGTCTTAGGCAGGATTTGGATCACCCGCAGCCGCTTGATGCTGCCCGGCGGTACGTCGCCAAGCCCCTCATAGACGTCGGCCAGCACCATCTCGCCGGTGGCCGGTGCTTCGGCAGGCAACATGCTCGGCAGCACGGGCGGCGCCGGCCGGGGGACCAACGGGCAGGGGTTCGTGCTGCCGATGGCCGGATCGCGGTAGAGCAACTCCCGATTGCCAAACGTGTCCAGCGTGTAGATCCCCAGCGCGTTGCGGGCGTTGGCACCCGGCTCCCAGACCAGCGGCGTCGGGCTGTAGGCCACCAGGAAATATTTCTCCGACAGCGGCCATGGGGCGGCGTAGTACTCCCGAATGTTGCGGCCTTCCGCCTCCGGAAACGGCACCTCGGGCGTGATCCGCGTGATCGCGTCGTGCCCGTCGTA
>JABMRB010000486.1 GCA_013202865.1 Candidatus Nealsoniibacteriota bacterium
CAACTGACAACTGACAACTGACAACTGACAACTGACAACTGAAAACTAAAAACTGAAAACTGAAAACTGAAAGATTCACCCTTGACCGACGTAATCGAAATCCAACCGACCGGCCCGCTACACGCCTCGATCCGTCCGCCCGGGTCGAAGAGCATCACCAACCGTGCGCTGGTCTGTGCAGCGCTGGCCGACGGCGCGTCGACGCTCACCGGCGCGCTCGACAGCGAAGACACGCAGGTGATGATTGCCGCGCTCGGGCAACTGGGGATCGACGTGGCACACGATCCGCCGAGCCACACGATCCGCGTCGTCGGCTGCGGCGGGCGGATCCCGGCGGCCGGGGCCGACCTCTACGTGGCGAACAGCGGCACTACCGTGCGGTTCCTCACCGCCATGGTCGCGCTGGGCAACGGTACGTTCCGGCTCGACGGGACCGGGCGCATGCGAGAGCGTCCGATCGGCGATCTGCTCGACGCGCTGCGGCAACTCGGCGCCGAAGCCCAAAGCGAGCAGGACACCGGCTGTCCGCCGGTGGTGGTCCGGGCGGTCGGGCTGCCCGGCGGCACGGCAACGGTTGCCGGCAATATATCGAGCCAGTTTCTCAGCGGACTGTTGATGGCCGCGCCGTGTGCCGGCGGACCGGTGCAACTGCACGTCGAAGGCCCGCTCGTCTCCGTACCCTACGTCGAGATGACCACGGCCGTGATGCGGGCGTTCGGCGTGCCGGTCGACGCAAGGCAACTTCGCCGGTTCATCGTCCCCGCCGCAGGGACCTATCGGGCGCGGCAGTACGAAATCGAACCCGACGCCTCGGCCGCCAGTTACTTCTTCGCCGCCGCGGCGATCACGGGCGGCCGCATCACCGTCGAGGGGCTCTCGCAAGACAGCCTGCAGGGCGACGTTGCCTTCTGCGATTGTCTGCAGCAGATGGGTTGCGACGTGCAGTACGCGGCCGACTCGATTACGGTTACCGGGCGGCCGTTGCACGGGATCGAAGTCGACATGAACGCGATCAGCGACACGGTCCAGACGCTCGGCGCGGTCGCCTTGGCGGCCGAGGGGCCCACGTCGATCACCGGCGTCGCCCACGTTCGCCACAAGGAGACCGACCGGATCGCTGCGATGGCCACCGAGCTGCGAAAACTCGGCGCAGAAGTGCAAGAGTGGCCCGACGGACTGCGGATTACGCCCGGCGTGTTACATGGCGCCGAGATCGACACCTACGACGATCACCGCATGGCCATGAGTCTGGCCCTGGTCGGGCTGACCACGCCCGGCGTCGTGATTCGCGACCCCGGTTGCACGGCAAAGACGTATCCCGAGTTCTTCCGGGATCTGGCAAGTCTCAGCAGATGTGAATAAACGCCGCGCCGGGCTATCGCGGTGAGTTGGAACGGGCTTGTGCCTGACGTCGCTGGACCGAATCGAGCAACTCGTCGGCACGGCGAATCAATTCGCTGTCGGTTTGCGAGGGATCCAGTCGGGCGTTGGCCGGGTCACGCGCCACGAGTTTTCCCTGGCAATGCTGGCAGACAACTTCGCGCCCGAGATAATCGACACGAATCTGCAGCCGCCGACCACACGTCGGACACTCCTGAACGAAGTAGATCGATTTCGGCATCGCGTACCTCCTGTAACCAGTCGGCCATCCGTAAGCACCAGACATCCTACTGCAAGCCGGGCGTGTGTCAACAACAACTGTGGTAATGTGTGCTGAGTAGAGGTAAAATATGAGGCCAGGGGGAGCGGGGCACCTTAGGGGGGGCATGCAAGACGCGCGGCATGGTTCGACTGGATGGGTCTCGAACACGTCGAGCAGCCGCGATGGCGAGTAACCTATGCTTTCGTGTGGGTTGATTGTACTTTTCGGTCGGAAGAACCCGATCGGTATCAATGACGAGATGATTGCCCCCAAGCTGGATTCGCAGGAATTCAGTCGTCGTGCGAAAGGCCGAACTCTTGCGAATTCGGCTACAAGAAGGGAGATGAGGTATGCGTCGGCGAAAGCTCGAGTTTGGTGTGCTTGTGGTGGCCGCTTTGGCATCGGCTGTTTTTCTGCAAGCCGGCCGCGTGTCGGGGGCGGAACCCCCCGAGAAGCTGCCGCCGCTGGACGAGGTCGAGCGGATCGTGCAGAAGCATTTTGCCTCGTTACGGAAGTACCGCGACGGAGACATCATTGCCCGGGGCGACGTCAAGCCGATCTTTACCCAACTGGAAGCGATCGGCTGGAAAGTGGCCGATCGCGCGGATATTCTCTCCGCAGTGATGGCCGACGGCAGTTTCCTCGTGCGCAACCTTCGCACGGCCAACGGGCGGAAGTTCATGCAGCAGATCGCGTCCTACCCCGACGGCTACGATCGGACCGATCGGCTCTCGAAACTACCCCGGGGCCAGCAGACGGTGCTTGACCTGATCAACAAGCCGGGCGGAGCGAAGATGATCGAGTACATGACGACGGCGCCCGGCGGGAAGAATCTCGGAAAGCAGCTCTCCCGCGGACCCAAGGGACGCAACTTCAACGAGTTGACCGGGCGAATCTACACGGCCAAGGCGCTGCTTGTGCGGTTGAAAGAGAGCTACCAAGAGGCCGTCAAAGCCGCCGGGACCGTCAAAGCCGGCAAGTGAGATTGCAGGTTTGTAGTAGCCCGATTCATTGCAGGTTTGTAGTAGCCCGATTCATCGGGCTTGAATCAATTGGACCGCATAAACGCGGTCACTACAAACGGTACTACCGTATGCAGCGGATCGACTTGATCAGGACCGTCTCGACGGGGAACTGGTCAAACGGGTCGACCTGGTGTACTTCCACCTTGCCGATCTTGTCGACCACGTCCAACCCGTCGACGACTTTGCCGAATACGCAGTATCCGTAGCCGCCGAGGTTGCGGTCTTTGTGGTCGAGTACCGGATTGTCGGCGAGATTGAAGAAGAACTGGCAGGTGGCGCTGTCGATGGCGTCGGGCGACCGGGCCATGGCGATCGTTCCGCGATTGTTCTTGAGTCCGTTGTCCGCTTCGTTGCGGACGGTGCCGAGTGTCTTCTTTTCCTTGCGGTCTTCGGTGTACCCTCCGCCGACGATCCCCTGGCCCTTGAAGACGTCGTGGAAGATGGTCTGGTCGTAATGGCCGTCTTTGACGTAGGAAAGAAAGTTGTCGACGGTCAGCGGGGCGAGCTTCGCGTCGAGCCTTACGGTGATCTCGCCGTAGGAAGTGTCGATCAACACCACCGGACGAAGCGGATCGACCGGTGCCGACGGCTTGGACGAGGAGCCGACGTCGCTGGATGAGCCGGAGCTCGCACCCCCTTTGATCGAAGCGGCCGGATCGTCGCCCTCGTCGTCGCCCCCGCAGCCGGCGGCAATCAGCAATGCGAAAACGGACAGACAAACTAACGATGATTTGCAGTAGCAGCGCACTTGCTCGCCTCCATGCTCAGCGTTACTCTTAGTGACAGCGTACTCTCAGTGACAGCGTTACTCTCAGTGACCGTATGCGGTCGCGACCGGCCGTGTCTCGAAGAGACGGTCACCGGCACCGCGCGACCCTAATGGGTCGGATCTTTGCGGCGCGAATCCTTGCCGCAGGAGGCGTATCATCGGCAGAACGGCCGTTTCATGCAAGCTCGATTATTACGTAATCTGGGGAGGTTGGTAACATAGGAGGCATGGGGCGTTCAATGTAGGCGACGTGACGGCTGTAATCTGGTAGAATTGACGGGGTCTGGTTCGGTCTTGGCCGTTTTCGGGTGTCGGACGCTTGCGACTTAGCCGTTTCTCGCACGACGTTGCGAAGCCGCAAGCGGCAATACGACAGGCGGGCCGCCTGTGCCACGAGTTTGCGAGGCGAACGATTTCCTGGGCGATTGCGTAATACTCCTTGGGTAGTGACTTTTCGCGGAACAGACCATGTACAGCCGATGGTTCCATGTTGCGGTGGTCCTGCTGTGGCTCTCCGCGATGAGTTGGCTGATCGTCAAGAAGGTCCTGCCGCCGTTGTTGATCGGTGAACCGCCAAGCTATCAGACCATTCTCTGGGCACCCGAGCGAGACCCGACGGTCGGGTGGAAGATCCGTCTCGACCGTCGGGAGTTGGGCTGGTCGCTCAGCGAGACCTCTCGCATCCCCGGCGGCATGACCGAAGTTGGCAGCCGGGTCCATCTCGACGAACTGCCGATGAAGCCAATCCGAAAGTTGGGTGGGCTTCTTGGTATCGACACCGGCAACGCGGCGGTCGTCGCGCTGGTGATGGACGTCGAAACGCAACTGACAATCGACTCGTTCGGCCGGCTGACGCATTTCCGTTCCGACACGCGGCTCAACGGATCGCGCGACGCGTTGGTGGTCGACGGCGCGATCAACGACGGGCGATTGAAACTAGCGGTCCATTCTCCCGCGTTCTCTCTGCCGCCGCTGGAGATGGTTCTTCCCGAAGACGCCTTGCTGGACGACGCGCTCTCGCCGCAGACCTACCTACCCGGCTTGCGGCGAGGCCAGACCTGGACCGTGCCGGTACCCAATCCCGCGATGGCGTTGCTGAAGGCACCGTTGGGCGAAGCGCCGCTGGAAGTGTTACAGGCCACCGTCGAGCGGACCGAGCCGGTCGACTTCGACGGCCGGATCGAGGAGGTCTGGCTCGTTGTTTATCGCCGCGATTCGGGCTCCGCTCTGGGCAGCAGCGAGGAGCCCCAGGGTAAGTTGTGGGTCCGTCGCGACGGGGCCGTGTTGAAGCAACAGGCCACGTTCCTCGGCCAAAAAATCACATTCGTGCGCATGTCCGACGACGAACTCGCACGCCTGCAATCCGAATTGGCCACCGACGGCGACGAAGAACCATGATCGAATTCAACGACGTTACCCGAACTTACGGCCGCAAGGTGGCCGTCGACCGCCTCTCGTTGAGTGTCCGGCGCGGCGAGTTGTTCGCGCTGCTGGGACCCAACGGCGCCGGCAAGACGACGACGCTGAAGATGCTTGTCGGGCTGCTGCGGCCGGCGTCGGGCAAGGTCACCGTCGGCGGCCACGACGTTGCCGACCGCGCGAGGCAGGCTGCCCGACTGTTGGGCTACGTCCCCGACGAGCCTTATCTTTACGACAAGCTCACCGGGCGGGAGTTTCTCGAATTCGTTGCCGAGATGCGCGGCATGGACCAGCGTACCGTCAAGAACCGCATCGCCCGGGAAAGTGATGTCTTCGAACTGCACGACTTTATCCACGACCTGACCGAGACCTACTCGCACGGCATGAAGCAGCGGCTCGTGTTCGCGTCGGCCATGTTGCACGACCCGGAGGTGCTGGTTATCGACGAGCCGATGGTGGGGCTCGATCCGCGCAGCGTGCGGTTGGTCAAGGACCTGCTGCGACGTCGCGCCGCCGCCGGCACCGCGGTGCTCATGTCGACCCATACGCTGGCCGTGGCCGAGGAGGTGGCCGACCGGATCGGTATTATGAATCATGGCCAGCTCCATTTCCTCGGAACGATCGACGAGTTGCGCTCGCAGACCGCTTCCGACGGGGAGTCGCTCGAATCGCTCTTCCTGACGTTGACCGACGGCCAATCGCCGGAGGGAAACGGCCATGAGTGACCGGCAGGCGGCCAACTCGGCAGATGGCGAGTCTTCCGCGGCGACGGACGCGGGTGCTTCGATCGGGCTGCTGTCGCCGGAGGCAGAAGCACGTGCCTTCTTCCGGCTGCGCCGCCGCCTGATCGTCACGCAGTTGCGGCAGGCGGTGGCCCACGCGCGGTTGCGATGGTCGCTGTTCGCGGTGCTTAGCCTGTTGTTGTGGGCCGGGCTGTTCTGGCTGTTTGCCGAATCCTTTGTGTTTCTCCGAAACTGGGTTCTCGACCCGGGCACGCACGACCGGATCGTCCGCGCCGTCTTCGGGTTGTTCTTTGCGGCTTTGATGGTGATGCTGCTTTTCTCTTCGGGGATCATTCTCTACGGTTCGCTTTTTCGTTGCCGGGAGGTTGCGTTCCTGTTGACTTGCCCGGTCCGCACCGAACGCGTCTTTCTGCACAAGTTCCAGGAATCGCTCGTGTTGAGCAGTTGGGGGTTCGTGCTGCTGGGTAGCCCGATGCTGCTGGCCTACGGCGTCGTGGCCGCTGCGCCTTGGTACTACTACGCCATGCTGCTGCCCTACCTGGTGGCCTTCGTCTACCTCCCATCCGCTGTAGGGGCCGTCCTGTGTCTGATGGCCGCACACCGTCTGCCGGGCAAGCCCATCCGCGCGTTGCTCGGGTTTGGGGCCGTGACGACGGCGTGCGTGCTCTGGTTCGTCTGGTGGCTGCTCAGCGGCTCGGAGAACGACCTGCTTACGCCGCGCTGGTTCCAGGAGATGCTGGCCCGGCTGAGAGTAAGCGACCAGCGGCTGTTGCCGAGTTGGTGGCTCAGTTCGGGCCTGTTGGAGGCGACTCGCCACGCGTGGTCCGAAAGCGTGTTGTTTCTGGTCGTGCTGGTAGCCAACGCCTTGTTTCTGCGCCAAGTCGCCGTATGGTTTGCCGCGCGGATCTATCGGCCGGCCTATAGCTCGCTCTGCGGCAGGGGTTCCGGACGGAAACGGACGAAGACCGCCTGGATCGACCGGCTCGTGCTGGCGATGCCCGGGCTGATGTCGCGGCAGATGCGGCTGATCGTGGTCAAGGACCTGCGGCTGTTTCGCCGCGACGTCGTGCAGTGGTCGCAGTTCGTGATCCTTTTCGGATTGCTGGCGCTCTATTTCTTCAACATCCGCCGGTTCAGTTACGATCGGCAATACGCCGTTTGGGTTAATACGGTCAGCTTCCTGAACGTGACGGTCGTCGGGCTGTTGATGGCGACCTTCACCACCCGATTCGTCTTCCCGCTGATCAGCCTCGAGGGACGCCGCTTCTGGATGCTGGGCCTGCTGCCGGTGCGGCGCGAGACGATCTTGTGGGGTAAGTTTCTCTTTGCCGCGGGCGGTTCGATCGTTCCCTGTGGCGGCTTGATCCTGCTGAGCGACGTGATGCTCGGCGTGTCGCCGGTGGTGTTGGCCAGCCACCAGTGTACCAGCCTGATCCTGTGTGTGGGACTTTCGGGGATCGCCGTGGGATTGGGGGCCCGGCTGCCGAACCTCCGCGAGCAATCGCCCTCGCGGATCGCTGCCGGTTTCGGCGGGACGTTGAACCTGACGATCAGCACGCTGTACATCCTGGCCGTGGTCGTGCTGACGGCCTTTCCCTGTCACTTCTTTCTAGCATCGCAACGCACCGTCGGCCACGCCGTGGTCGACCGGTTGGTCACGGACCAAACGGCACAGATCTGGCTGCTGGTCGCTACTTCCGCAAGCCTCCTGTTAGGTGTGTTGGCGACCGTCGTCCCGCTGCGGATCGGATTTCGAGCGTTCCGGCGGTTGGAGTTCTAGCGACGGCAGCGCGGCGAGCCGCCGGGTTTACCCCGGCGCAACGGAAGCGAGGGGGCAAGCCCCGCGGCTCGCGTGCCGGCCGGCTCCTTCACACTTCAACACTCCTTGTTCGACATTCGATATTCCTCCCCGCCGCCCCTCTATTGGGCCCAGTTTCTTCGGAAAACCCCCACCGCGCGATCGGTCTAAAAATTCTCCCGAGAAATCTTGGCCCGATTTCCGCAAATTTGATTGACATTCGCGACGGGGCGCGCCAGAATCGATCCTTGACGCTCAAACTACATGATCGAGCTTTTAGCCTGAGGCACCCGGTTCTCTCCAGCCCCAAAGTGGAGGCAGCGCTCTAACGCATCCCGAGCCTTTCCGTCCGTCGTGACGGTGCTTCTCCGGGGATGTTGTGTATCGACTCCTTAGCTGGGGTCTGATTCCCGTTGTGATTTCCGCAGGCGGAGATTGTCCGTCTGTTCGTGATATGAGTTTGATTTTGTCGTAGCCCGTTTGGTGTCCGTTCGTGGCAACTCGCAACAGACCGCCCAAGTGAACCCAATTTGTGGAGGTATCGAAGATGAAAAACGCCCAAGTCCTTCTCGCCATGCTGGTTGTCTGCTGCCTGCCTGCGACGTTTGCAAACGGAGGTCTGGTGGGCTACTGGGATTTTGACGACTTCAGCGACCCAAACACGGCCCTGGACTCCAGCGGCAACGGAAACCACGCCGCGATCATCGAAGCGGTCTACACGCCCGACTCGGGCGGCCACACGGGGCTTCCCGGCGACCGCGCCATGAACTTCGACGTGCTTGCCGACCACGCCTACGCAACGGTCCCCGCCGCCGCCATCGGCGCGTTCAACTCGATGACCGCCAACAATGCCGCGACCGTGTCGCTGTGGATCTTCGGTGCCGAGTCGCAACCGCAATCCAATGCGGTGTTCGGGTTCTTCGACGCATTGGACGGGCGTCAACTCCAAGCACACACGCCATGGGATAATACGGTGATCTACTTCGATGTGGGGGGCACGGCGGAAGGCGGCCAGAATCGAATCAAGAAATTTGAACCCGATGCCACGATGTGGAAAGGGCAATGGAACCACTACGCGTTTGTGAAGAACGGCGGTACGTCGAAGATCTACCGCAACGGCAGTCTTTGGCACAGCGGCCCCACGTCCGCCCCGATCGGGCCGATCACCCAGGTCAACATTGGCACCGGCCAGCCCCTCGACCCAAGCTACCGCGGCCTGATCGACGACCTTGCCGTCTGGGACGAAGAACTCTCGGCCGATCGGATCCAAGCGATCTTCAACGACGACTTGCCCCTGAACTGGCCCGTAGGCGGCCTGGAGAACATCGGCACGCTGGAGTTGGAGACTGTCATGGGTGACATGGCCCCGATGACGGGTGCGCGAGTGATCAAGGTCATTCAGAATTCCGACGGACCTCTGCACCTTCGTGAAATCGACGCGGTGCAAACCTCCACCGGAGTCAACGTGGCACGCACGGGCACTGCCAGCCAATCGAGTTCATTCGGACCCTTCCCTGCCTCGAATGTAATCAACGGCAACTACGGCGAAGACGATTTCAGCCATACCAGCGGCGGAGTGGGTGAGTGGGTGAAGATCGAGTTGGACGGCGAAAAGGATCTGGATAAGTTGACACTGTACAATCGGTTGGGCTGTTGCTACGAGCAGGCCCGCGACCTGCAAGTGCAGGTCTACGGCGATCTCGCCGAGACCGAACTGTTGTTCGATCAGCAGATGCCCGGGCTGGATGAAGAGCCGTATCAGAAGGACATAATTCCGGGGATCGGCGGAACGGCATTCGCCGCGCTGGACGCCACGTTCCGCTACCAGCTCGAGTTGAATGCCGAGACGGTGACCAGCGACCAGATCGTGCTGGCGCGGGCAGCGGCCGACTCGACGCAACTGGACGTCGGCGGCGTGTTGGACGTGATCCTGCTCAGCGGGATCCTGGCAGAAGGTCAGCAGTACCGACTTTTCGTTGCCGACGAGATCGTCGGCGAGTTTGACTCCGTCCTCTTGCCGGATCTGCCGACGGGCCTCGCGTGGGACACGGCCGATCTGCTGAGCAACGGGACGATTTCGGTTGTCCCCGAACCTTCCACTCTCCTCCTGTTGTCCATGGGAGCGGTCGGTCTACTGGCGTACGCCCGGCGGCGAAGGCAATAAGCACCAGCCGCCGTTCGAGCGTTTTGAATTTCAGCCGAGCAGGTTTTCTCCCAGATCTACGTATCGCGACGCACTCCCGTGACGATCGCTACATCTTTCTACGGCCAATACGTAGCAAGCAACAGGTCTACGGCCTCCACGTCAGTGTCTTTCGATGCCGAGCGGGCGGGCGTGGCCGTCTGGTCGAGGTCGGCTAGCCACGCCAAGTCGGCAAGCGGGGCAGCGGGCGCTTCCTCTGCCGTACTGAGATCGATCAGCTCCAGGGCGTCGAGGAAGCTGGTCTGGTTGTTCCGCGCCAGCAGCACGTCCACGGCGTCGACCTGGCCGTCGCGGTCGAAGTCGTAGGGGAAGGTGACGTCGGGAAGCCCCGGGAAGCCACGGGGGTTATTCCGGGCCAAGAGCAGGTCGGCCGTGGTAACCGTCGCTTGGGCGGCCGAATTGCCCGTTTCCGCGACGGCGTTGCCTACGTAGAAGACGTCGTCTGCGGCTAACCCCAGGCTGTCGGCCTTGACGGTCACCTCCAGCCAGGTATTGCGGACGGCGTCGTCCGGCAGCACGATCGTTACGCGGTCGGAACCGGCGACGCCCGCGCCGGGCCGCACGGTGACCGCGGGCTCGACGTCCAGTGTGGTCCATCCGCTCTGGCCAGCGTCGGCACGAGAAGGGTCGTTATCGTTGCCGACGCGGAACATGAAATCGGCTGCCGTCGGCATGGCACCGGCCGGCAGGTCGGCGACGTCCAACATGATTCCGTTGATGCCGCGGCTGTAGCTGGTGTAGTTGGCGAAGGTTGCCGTCTGGCCCGCAAGCAGGACCTCCTTGTCGGTGGCAATGGCTCCGTCGTCGTCGTCGGTGGGCAGCAGGTCGTTCCCGTCAAAATCCGAATGGTTGTAGAAGACGTGGCGGTCGAGGACGTCGGCGACGCTACGGACCGTCACGGCAAAGACGTCTGACGTCCAACTTCCTGCGAGGTCCATTACCGAAACCGTGACGTCGGCAGATCCATGCTGATCTGCCGCGTAAGAGAGCGTCAACTCGGTGCCGATCAGACCGGCTGTCACCAGTCCCGGATTCGTGTTCCCCGTGATCGACAGCGAGAGGGTATCGCCGGGCAGGTCCAGGTCGTCGAACGTGCCGGACAGTTCGAGGATGCCGTCCGGCGCGTTCTCGTCAACGGTTACGTCCGGGATGGGAACGACGATAAACGGCGGATGGTTGCTCGGGGTGACCGTTACGGTGAACGTGTCCTCGACCCAGTTCAAGTCCGAATCCGTTGCCCGGACGATGATGGCGGCAACCCCGTCTTGCCCGGCCGCGTACGACAGCGTCAGTTGCGTGCCGACCAGGTTGAGGCCCACCAGGCCCGGGTTCGAGTTGCCCGCGACCGAGAGCGTCAAGAAGTCGAGCGGGACGTCGGGATCGTAGAACGTTTCCGAGAGGTTTAGTTGGTCGGAAATCGCACCCTCTTCGACTTCCACGTTGGCGATCGGAGCGCTCACCCTCGGATCGTCGTCGACGGGATCGACCGTGACGGCGAAGGTATCCTCCACCCAGACTCCCTCTCCGTCGGTTGCCCTAACGGTGATCTCGACGGTGCCGTACCGATCCTCGGCGTAGGCCAGCGTCAAGTTGGTCGCAGCAACATTCGTCGCCACAAGGCCCGGGTTCGTGTTGCCGGTAACCGACAGCGTCAAGCCGTCGCCGGGGTCATCGTCGGCGAAGGTCGTCGACAGATTCAGCACGGTGTCCGGCGCGTCTTCATCGGCCGTCACGTCCACGATTTCGGCGACGACGTACGGCGGGGTGTTCGTGTCGGAGAATGCACCCGGATTGGGTGGGGCCGCGGTCCAGTTGGCGGCGTCATTGCCCCAGGCGGCGGTCGATACGCGATGCAGCGAATCGCCCGTGCCGTCCGGCGACGTCGGCCAGGCGGGCTCGTCGTCGTAGCGGACTTCGTCGTTGGGTAGATAGGGGAGCAGGCCCGCCACGGGCGAGGCAATGCGATACTCCAGGCGGAGCCGCTCTCCGCCGTTGTCCAGATTCGCACCATATCCGCCCACGATCTGCACGCTGGAGGTCTCCAGGGCGTAGTGGATCTTGAAGTCGATGAGTTTGTCCGGCTCTGCCACGGGGTCGAACGGAACGACGAGCATGACCGCGCCCGCGGCAAGCGCGGTAGCGGCGGGGAATTGGAAACCTTCGAGTTGCCAAGGATAATTCGTAGCTTCGTACGTTTCCCACAGGTTGACCGTTGCGGCGGAGCGGTTGTAAATCTCGATGAACTCCAGATCGTCGTCCATCTCGTACGGGTTGTAGTGAATCTCGTTGATCACGACCGGGCCCAGCGCCGGGCCGCTGTTGACGTCTTCCGGTGTGGGGCTCGCCATCGGGTACAGGTCGCCGTGCCCGCTGGGCCAGCGCCCCGACGATTGGTCGTCCGGCGTGTAGGCGTAGTCGACGTAGTCTACGACGATCGGCGTGCCGTCCGGATTCCAGACCAGCGCCAGCGAGCCGGGTAGCCCGTCCATGGCGAAGCCGGTATGCACATCGCCGGCCGTCTGTTCGTTCGACTCACCGTCGACCCAGACGGTCAGATACTCTCCACCGCCGAGCGTCACGCCGGAGGGGAAATGCCACTTCGTCAGGTTGGTGTAGTCGTCGGTGAGGTAGAGATCGTCGAAATTATCCAATCCGGCGTCAATGCTGAACAAGCCGAAATTGAGCGGCGTCTCGTTGAAGTCTGCCTCGCTGCCCCCCTCGACCGGCACCGATGCCCGCGTGGTGTAGTCGATCGGGTCTTCCGGCATGTTGACGCGGTAGACCTCCTCACCGTTGAGGTAGACGATCGCTCCGTCGTCGGCGCGGATATTCAGCAGCGGATTCAGCGCCGTGGCCCCCTGCATGTCGATCGTGTGGCGGAAGTAATAGGTGGTGTGTCCGCCTTGGAGCGTGGTGGTTTGGTCGCCGTTGCCGTACCCTAGGATACCGGGTCCGGTAGACCATGCCGCGTCGTCGAAGTCGCTCTCTCGCCACGTGGTGCCCTGGTCGGACCCGTCGTCGAGGTACTGCCACGTCGCATCCGGCGAAACGACCTCGGTTGCCGAGCCTAGAATCTGTCGAGTGCCCGTCAACTCCAAATCGAACCCGATGTCGCTGCTTCCCGGGTTGTCCTGGTGGATCTCGGCGGTAATGATGTTGGTTCCGGTGAGCAGGTAGCTCAGGTTGACGGTCGGGGGCCCGACCCATGCGGTTTCATCGGCGCCTCCGACGGCCCCGTCGATCCCCTCGGTTTCGTAGTTGACGGCACCCAGGGGCAGGTGATCGCGAAAGACCTCATTGTCGTCGTTGATCGCGTTGCCGTTGAGATACACAACGATCCCGTCGTCCCGCTGGACCACGAGGTCCAGATCGGTCAATAGCGAGGCGTCCTCGACTTCAAACTCGTGCCGGAAGTAGTACGTGATGTACTTGTCATTCGAGTTAGGTCCGTAAGACAGCGTGGTGGTGCTAGCATCGCCGTATCCCAGGCGTGCCCGGCCGCTGTCCCACGAGTCGTCGTTGTAACCCAAGGCCCGCCACGCTCTGCCCTGATTCGATCCGTCGTCGAGATACTTCCAGATCGATCCGGCTTCGACCAGCGAGACCTGTTCGCTGCCGCTGGGTTCGGAGAACTCCAGCGACAGTTCCATGGTGGCGTCGCCCCCGTCGGGATTGGCCTGATGGAGTTCGACGGCCAGCACGTTCTGGGTTCCGGCGTCGAAGAGCTCGATCCAGGGGTCGTAATCGCCCATGTTGTCGGCCAGCGTGCCAGCGTTGTTGCCGAGGATTTCGTTGATCCGGATCCGGGGCATCGCCGACAGCGCCCGGTCGACCGAGTTGACCGCACCCGGCGTGTAGAGAGTCGTGGCGTCGACGGTCCAGTTTCCGATCCAGTCGTTGTCCTTCGACGGGTCCACCAACTGAAGCGAGGGGCCCGATCCGTCGGCGTCGGTCGGCCAGGGAAGTAGGTCATCGTAGGTGACCTCGTCGATCGTGGTCCATAGACCGCCTTCGGCGGGCATTTGCAGCCGCAGCCTTTCACCGCCGTTGGAGAGCCCCCCGCCATATTCACCGAGCACCTTCGCCGCAGGCGCGTCGTAGGTCCCGGCAAATCCGCTGACGCTCTCGACGACCACGGCGTACTGACCGGCGTTGATGATCGAGCCGGGTGCGAACGTGAAATCTGCGCCGTCGATGCGCCAGCCCGACAGATCGAACGGCGTAGAATTCGACAGGTTGTGAATTTCGAGGAACTCGGCGTTCGAGACGCTGGGGTTGTACATAATCTCGTTGATCGCGATCTGTCCGACGGGCGCAACGGCCGTATCGGTGAAGGTGACGGTGATCGTGTCCGACGCGATCAGGTTGTCCTTGAAGTCGTAGCCTTCGAGCGTCAGCACGTTGTCGCCCGGGGTCAGTCCGATCTGGAACTGCCAGTTGGTAACGGTGTTGAAGTCGATCGCGACCTCGTTGCCGCCGAGCCGGAAGGTCTTGATCTCAACGGGCGCGGCGCCGCCGAGCGTAAAGACCTGCTGGGTCGTGTTCAGGTCGTTGCCGCCGTTGGTGGTGATCTGGAAGGTATTGACGTCCACCGCAGCGACCTGTCCGAGCAGCCACGTCCGCCGGTCGGCGACCCACCTCTTCAGATCCACGTCCGGGCTGGTAACGCTGATGCCGTTGTTTTGGAACGCCGCGTAATTAGCGTCGGCCATGGGGTCGAAGTTCTCGGCCGCCATCGGCCCGGTAGCCGTCTCGTAGATCGCCCGCCAATACGCCCGGCGGAAGAGCGGGAAGTTGAAGAACTCGTCACGGAGCACGCCGTCGTTGATGCTGAAGAGGTTGTTGTCGGTCGGGCTGCCGGACATGTGGCTGTGGTCGAGGTCCCACATGATCATGTTCCACTGGCCGCCGTCCGGCTTGTACATCGACATGTTCTTGCCGCGGTTGTATCCGTAGCTGTCCCAGTTGTTGATGATGTGCTCGATGGCGAAGGTATGCATCCACTCGTCGTAATCGATCAGCGCCGGCGCCATCGCAGCGAACTCGGCGCTGCGGTAGTCGTAGTTCAGCGCATCGACCAGATCGTATAAGTCGCTGTAGTCGTCGTCAAACCCGACGAGCGGCTCCTTGCGCCAACTCCACCGGTAACGAGCCTGCTTCTTCTCGCCGCCGGTGGTCAGATACTGTCGTATTTGCCCGTTGTCGCTAAACTCCATGCTCACTTGAGCGGCGTCGTTGAACTCGAACCAGTCGTCGATCTTGAACAACTCGCCGTCGTCGGCATCAGGCCACCACGAGGTGACGTAGTCGTCGTTGGGCGAGTGGGAATCGCCGTAGATCGTGCCGTTGTGGCGATCGTTGGTGTAGAGTTCGACGTAGCGCTGATAGAAGAACACCGTGTCGACCTGGTCGGCCAGCCAGAGGCTCATCCGCTCGCGTTGCCTGGAGCTATCGCCCTCCAGTTTGTCGAGATTGAACGACGTGGAATTCAGCACGCGGTCGTCCTTGGGTACGTAGAACACGTAGCTGATTTCGCTGCCCTCGGGGTCGTGTGGTTGGCGGATGAACGGGCTACCCCGGTAACGGCCGCCGGCGTTATAGATCACGCGGAAATCGCCGTAGATGAACGTCCCGTGAACCGCTTCGTCGCTCATCTTCTGGCGGCTTTGCCACTTCGCCCGGTCGTACTCGGTCATCAGGAACCGATACGTCCCGAAGGTGCCGGTCTCGGGCGTCTGGCCGAAGATCACGTGGGCTTCATCGCCGGCGGTCAGCGCCGTCTGCGGGAAGACCGTCGAGAGCGACGGCGCATGGGCGTCGGTCGCCTGGACGTAGAACCCCACGATATGACCGGTATTCTGGCCGGGGATCGTCCCGCTGTAGATGCCGTCGCCGGCGACCTCGTCGACACCGACGCCGTTGTCGTTCATCGCCGCGGTCGTGTAAGACCTGGAGCCGGGCGCGGGCGACGAGAGGTTGTCGTTGCGCCACTTCAGGTAAACCGACCCGATGCCGTCGACGTCCTCGACTCGTGCCGTGATCGTGACGGACTGCCATGCGGCGGGAAGCACGTCCAAGGGCGTCACGTCGTAGATCGCCGGCCCGGCGTTGGTGGCGTATTGGCTGTTCCGTGCGCCCGGGCTGCCGAGGTTCGTCGGGATACTCATGATCCCCGGTGCCTCGAGCCAGTTGCCGTGCAACCGCATCAAGATACCCGGCGTGCCCGCCAGCCAGCGGACCCGAGCCCGGATCGTGGCCGTCTGGTTGGTGCTCAGGGACGTAGTCAAGTTCGACTCGACGCTATTGACGCCGTTGTCGCCCGTCTTGGACGACACGAGGTGCAGGCTTCGGTTTCCGGCGTAGGAGTCTTCCGTGGTTACAAACGAGTTGATATGCGTCCCTCGGATGATCCATCCGGACGAGCCGCTCTCGAACGTGCCGTTGCTCACCCGGTTGCTTCCATTCCATATAACCTCGACGTTGTCGACCAGCGCTTCGCCCTTACCCTCCAGCAGGATCTGGATTTCGTCGGCCGCGTTGCGGCCGTGATCGAGCACGCCGGTATGCTCGATCAGGGTCCATTGCGACTTGGCGGTTTCGTCGCTGTCGGCCCAGTTGGTTCCGCGCATGTTGTCGCTGTAGGGGTCGATCAGTTCGAGGCTGCTGCCCCCGCCGTCGGCCCAGGTGCCCCAGCTCTCGCCGTCGGTGTACCAGACTTCGTCCACCACCACGAGGTCCTGATCGGGCAGGGCCGGGTCGTCGGGCTTGGATAGCACGACGCGCTCGCCCCGGTCGGAGAGGTTCCCGCTGAAGTCACCCACGGTATTGGTCGTGTTGAGCGTGCCCGGGTTTGCCGCGATCAGGCGTGCGGCGTCTTTGGCGACGACCAAGTATCCGCCCGCGGCGATCGTGGTGCCGGGTGCGAACGTGTAGCGGACTCCGTCGTTCAACTGCCAGTTATCCAGAGACACCGATGTGCTGCCGCGGTTGAACAGCTCGATGAACTCGTCGGCGATGTCTTGCGAGATGGGATGGTACATGATCTCGTTGATCACGACGTCGTGATTGGCCGGCGTGGCGTTCGGCGCGGCTCTGGTAATGCCGGAAAGCACGCGGAACTCGGGGTTTCCGTCGGGATACCGGCCCAAGGAAACGCCATGCACCGCGTTCTCCTGCGGGCCGAACTGTACCGCGTCGATCACGCGGGTGTCGGCGGGGTTGAACAGGTGAATCGTGTCGCCGTGCATGCTCAAGGAGAAGTTCGCCTCGGCCACGCTCAGCGTGAAAGCGATGAACTGGCCCGCACCGAGAAAGGTATTATCCGGGATGACGAACGTGTTGTCCGGGCTCAAGGTCTGGTCGCGGAGGATGGTGCCCGAGAGATCGACCGTCCGGTCGCTGTAATTGTACAGTTCGACCATGTCTTCCAGCGGGAAGTCGGTGTGGGCGACCACCTCGTTGATGACGATCCCCTCGTAGGTGTTCGCCACGGTCAGATTGGCACTGCCCGGGTTTCCTCCGACGTGGTCGCTGACCTGCCATGCCATGACGTTGTTCTCGCCGTAGTCGGGGCGGGTCATCACGAGCGAATGGCCCGCGCCGTCGGCGGCGGCCGGCCAGGGGTAATTGTCCGAGTAGTCGATCTCCTGCAGCAGCGCACCCATCTGGTTATGGAGCCGGACCTCGGCGCCGTCGTTGCCCAGGAAATTGTCGTACGGGCCCAGCATCCCGCCGATGCCGTAGAACGACTCGGCAACGGCCGGGTTGGACGCTACGATAACACGCGAGCGGCCGCCCAGAACGGTTCCTTCCGGGAACACGAAGTCGACCTCGCCTTTGAGCTCGTACCGGCTCAGATCGTTGGGCACCTCCTCGGTGTTGTAGATTTCGATGAACTCCAGGTCTTTGGGGTCGATTCCCCCGACGCCGTCCGGGTCGGCCGGATGATACATGATCTCCGAGACGATCAGGCCGCTCATGCGGTTCGACGGCCCGGCCTGACGAGAATCGGCGTCCGATCGGGTAAACGACGCAGGGCTCGCCGCGCCGCCGTGCGGCCAGTAGGCCGTGCCGCTGGTCGTGCCCGTGTACGTCGCTTGAATGTAGTATTGCGCGGTCGAGCGACTGTCGGCGGGAATCGGTGTGGTGGTCCGGTAGACGTCGCCGGACGTATTGGCCATGGGGATGCCGGTGAAGCTGCCGGAAGTTCCCTGCCGGTACCAAAGCGTCGCCAAGACGTCGGTTCCCGCCACCAGCGGCGCGATTTGTGCCGAGACGGGTACGGAGTCAAGGACCGTCGTCGCGTTGGGTGCCTTGATATCCGAGAAGACGACGTTACCGAAGTAATTGCCGAGCACGTACCCTTCCACCTGGCTGCGTTCGGCGTCGCTGAGGCTGCGGTTGTAGATGAGGACGTCGCCGACAAGTTGCTCGCTGAGCCCCATGCCCAGCAGCAGAGCGTCCGTGTTGGCTACGTTCGCGGTCAACGGCACTTCCCCCTGGAAGACGCCGTTATGAAAGACCTGCACTTCACTGCCCGTGTATCTTCCGGTGATTAGTCTCACCTCACCCGGGTTCGGATCGCGCAGTCCCTGGGGATACACGCCCGCGACACTGTAAGTTGTCGGTGTCACGAGCCACTGCCCGGCCCCGAGGCCGTCACCGCCGCCCTTTTGCACGAGACTCGTCCCGGACGTTTGCGAGAAGAGGACGAAGACCGTCTGACCGGTGCCGGCGTCGAGGCCGGCCGCGTGGTCGACCGCCATCACGTCGGCGCCGTCGAACTTCACTGCCGCCTTGGCGTTGATGCCGTCGGAGTCGTACCGGGGCCGATCTGCGGACGCGTCCTGGGTGGCGACGCGGCCCTGGCTGCTGATCCCTTCCCAGTAATGCACGAGATCGTTGTTCTCGGCCTGATTGCCGGGCGCTTCGAGCACGTCCGTGTCGGCGTCTAGCCAGAGATGAAGGCCGGCAATCTCGGCGGGTGAAACGTCGTTGTCGGTGATTGTTACCGACGCCGTGTTCGGTAAGCCGACGGGATAGGACCCGGCAGCGATCGTGACCTGCACGGTTTCGACCGGCTCGCCCGCAATCCAGTCGTCGACCGGGAGGACGTCGACGGTGGCGGTCTGCGAGCCCTGCGGGATCGTGACGCTTCCGGTGAGGGTCTGGAAGTCGATGCCGTCCTGGGCCGTGCCGCCGACCGCGTAGTTGACCACCAACGGCTCGCCGGTCGCCCCGGCCGGGCGCGAGAAGGTGAACTCACCCGGGTCAAGGTCACCCTCGGTCGCCGAAGGGTCGGTCGCCGCAACGGTGACTGCTCCAGTCTGGAAGCTGATACTCGGCTCTCCCCAGATCTCGATCTCCGCGTTAACGGCACCAAACGTGTAGTAGTAGCCTGCACTGGGCGTCAGGCCGGTGGCCAGGTAGCTGAAACTGCCGGTGAGATCCGTGTAGGTGCCGACAAGGGCTGAGTCGTCCCAGGCGTTCACGTCGGTCCCGCCGTCGCTCGTTCCCCAATAGGCATGCACGTTGAGCGTTCCGTCGGGGATCTCGTATTCCGCGTTGAGGGTCGCCGAGGTGGTTGTGACGCCGGTAACACCCATGTTGGCAACCGACTGGGGCGGCGGTGTTTCCTGATAGAAGGGGCCGGTCGACCCGTTGATGAAACTCTGGGAGCCAAACGCCACGCCGCTTCCCTTGGCCCACTTGGCCCGCATCGTGTCGCCGCCGCCAGACTCGTAGAACCCAATGGCAATCTCGTAGAAACCTTCCTCGAGATAGACGGAGCCCGTGACGGTCTGGTCGGCATGGGCCCCGTTGTTGTCAACGATCAGTTCTCCCGCGTCGGCGAAGTCGCCGTCCTCGTTGCGGTCGAGGTAGATCACGCTGCCGTCGTCGCTCTCCGTGCCGAACGAGTAAGTGGTCGACTCATCGGCCTCGAAGGCGCCTTCCCAAAGAACGGAAGTCGAGTCGAAGCTCGTGAGGGAAGGATAGTCGCTGACCATGAAAGGGCTGATGTCGGTGTAATTCAGATCGCCCGTCAACGTGTGCGTGCCCGCCGGCGTCTCCCCCTGTAGATTCGAGATCGGGTTCAAATGCCCCGCGCCCGAGAAATGGGTGTTGAACGTCTTTACCTTCAGCCCGTGTGGGACGGCCACGGGTGCCGCGGCTGCCAAGAGGTCTGCAACGGGCAGTTGCATCGGATCGTCGCCGGCGATCAACGCACTGCCGTCGAGCAGAACCCGCCGTTCGAGGTTCTCGAAGCTGAACCGGCGTGCCGGCCGTCCGCCCCGCAGCGTCCGGCGGCGAGACGTCTTCTTCTTCCCCGCGCGCGGAAATCGAATCGGTAGGTTGTCAAACATGCTGGCCGTTCTCCATCGCTGTCCAAGGAGCCTGGAGGCGACCAACTGGCTCGGGTAAAATAGCACCAGCCGCCCCTTTCGCCTCCTCTGCTCACAATCCCGCCAGCTTTCAATATAACAGATCATAGGCCTGCCCGCAACTATCCGGCTGAAATCTCGTCCGGGGCGGTCCGAGAGTGCGGCCTCGCCAAGATGCGTGCCGCTGACGGCCGGCTACTGGAAGCTCAACGTCCGGTGCGACCGGAAGTGGATTCAAGCAGGCCGGAGGCGTCCCGAACCCCCCCCTTTCATGGCAGCACTCACGACGAGTCGCACGGCGGCGGCGCAGAACTGAGCAGGCATTCATAGCCCGCATGGCGGATTCTGTCCAACATGGCGCGGCTTTCGGTGTTATAATGAATATATTTCGCCAGATCCATTGAGAAACCGATGACCATCGCCCACGAAGTCCCCCATCGCATACACCAGGGCGAGATGTCGCTCGAGACCGCCGCGCTGATGGAGCGTTATGCGTTCGACTACGGCCAAACTTACGACTCCTACCTGGTTACGGAAGCAGGCCGGGAGTATTTCTGGTCGTCCGGGCGGCGCGGGGTGGTTGGGTTCTTGCGCCGTGGCCGTCACGTCCATGTGATGGGTGGCTTGCTGGCCGCTGAGGAGCATCGGGAAATGCTGCTGCGGGAGTTCACCGAGTTCACCTCCGAGAACCGACTCACGGCAACGTTTCACAATCTCCCGCATGGCGACCTTCGACTGTTTCGACGGCACGGATTCCAGACGAGCAAGTTCGGCGAAGAGCCGATCGTACGGCTCGATCAGACGTGCTGGCAAGGCAAGTCGTATGAGTGGGTTCGCCGCCAGGAGAACTACTGCGTGCGGCAAGGCGTGTGTGCAGAGGAGATTGCAGCCGACCCCAACGACACGGAGTATCGCCGGCATGTCGTTGCGGAATTGGAGGATCTCAATCGCGAACATCTTGCCGAGACGTTGCACGCCCGCGAACTGCAGTTCTTTCAAGGGAAGTTCAAGCCGTTGGAACTCGGACGCCGCCGAATCTTCGTCGCCCGGCAGGACCGGCGAATCGTGGCCTTTGTCGTCTGCAACCCGGGACTGGGTGGCAACTTCTGGGCAATTGAAACTTACCGGCGCCGAAACGATGCGCCCCGCGGCGTCGTCCCCTATCTGATGATGCAGGTAATGCGGCAATTGAAAGAGGAAGGCGTGGCCTATTGCTCGCTGTCGCTGATGCCCTTCGTGCGATGCTGGCCCCCGATTGATCGCGAGAGTGTGATCTTGCCGTTTGTCTGCGGCTTCTGGTGGCGACGGATGAACTGGCTCTTCGACGTGCGGGG
Organism: Candidatus Nealsoniibacteriota bacterium; assembly: GCA_013202865.1. Lineage (GTDB taxonomy): Bacteria > Planctomycetota > Planctomycetia > Pirellulales > Thermoguttaceae > JABMRB01. The sequence continues at coordinate 21,316 of JABMRB010000486.1, forward strand.
GATCTACCACTACAAGAGCCGTTTTCGGCCCCACTACCGCGAGATGTTCCTCGCCACGCACCCCAAGATCACTTGCCGGTCGCTGATTGCCACGGCGGCCACCTGGAAACTCTTCGAGTTCAATCCGTTGCAACTGGCTCGCCACGCGTGGGACCTACGCCGCCGCGGCGCCCGACGCCGCACACTGTCGGAACCTTCACCACGGCCGGACCGCGTGATCCGCGAACTCCGCGCGGCCGCTATCGCCCTGCCGGAGGCGGCGAAAGGAAACGGTGCCAATCGGGCACGCCTTCGTACCGAGGCGGGGAGTGAATGACGTGCGGATGGTCGCTGCCAGGGTCTTCTAGTCTAGCCAGCAGGCTGGCTTGCTCGGCCAGAACCCGCTGCCGATCCGTCTTGCCCGGGCCGCAGCGGGGCGGACTCCCAGCCACCAGGCCCACGGCCAGCAGCGCCCCATGGCGCAACGCGAACTCGCGTCCCGAGTCGGCCAACCGTGCGTGGCAGTGCCCGATCGTTTCACGCAACTTCGCGTGCAGGGTCTCGTCGGCGGGGTCCGCTGTGCCGGTGAAGCCGATCGCCACGACGCCCAAAGCCAGGTCGGTCTCGATGAACAACAGTTCTTCGACCGCTGCCGCCACCTCGGCGTAAGTCTGCTTCAGGTCGGCGACGGAGACCTTCAGCCCCAGGCCCGTGTTCAAGAAATCCTCGTCGGCCCGGCCTATCCAGACCAGGCAATCGCCCTGCCGCTGCACGAGGTCGCCCGTGTCGAACCAGGGGGCGAAATCGCCGCCGCCGACGTATCCCGAGCCCGCGAACGCCGCGTTGCCCAGCAGGCGCCCGAGTTGCCGGTCCGGATCGGTGTAGCGGACGGCGACCGACACGCCCGGCAGCGGCCGCCCCAAGGCGCCGGGCACGTTCGGCGACGGATCGATCAGCGTCGTCATCACCTGTTGCAACTCCGTCATGCCGAAGGCGTTGGCCCGGCGGACGTGCTGCGGTAACCCGTCGTCAGTGCCGGCAGCGAGGGACGCTGTGCCGCCGGCAGCGAGGGACGC